>CAZPDV010000238.1:0-1097 GCA_964585355.1 uncultured Aliiroseovarius sp. | reverse complement strand
GGTCATTGTCATTGAAACGAATCGGACTTCGTGCATTAAAAGGAAGCCATAACAGCAGAACAGGGAGACGAGACCATGCAATTCACGCTCAAGACCGCCTTTGCCGGGGCGGTGATGCTGGGGCTCAGCGCGCTGGCCGCGCAGGCGCAGGAAGTGACCCTGCGCTTTCAGCACTTCATTTCGCCCAAGGGCTCGGTGCCGCATTATTTCATGCAGCCCTGGGCCGACAAGATTTTCGAGGAAAGCGGCGGGCGGCTGAAGATCGAGATTTATCCGGCGATGCAGCTGGGCGGCAAGCCGCCGGCGCTTTACGATCAGATCCGCGACGGGGTGATTGATGGCGGCTGGGCGATCCCGGCCTATACGCCGGGGCGGTTCCCCGAGGTCGAGGCCTTCGAGCTGCCGTTCATGACCTCGATGTCGGCCGAGGCAAGCTCGCGCGCCGCCTGGGAATATACCCAGAAATGGGCGGCCCAGCGCTTTGCCGATGTGCACCTGATCGCGGTGCATGTGCACGGGCCCGGCGTGGTGCATGTCAAGGGCGACCCGGTGGAAAAGGTCGAGGATTTCCAGGGGCTCAAGCTGCGCGGCCCCTCGCGCCAGGCCAACAAGCTGCTGGAAGCGGTGGGGGCGACCCCGGTGGGCATGCCGGTGCCGGCCTTCCCCGAGGCGCTGTCCAAGGGCGTGGTCGATGGCGGGGTGATCCCGTGGGAGATCGTGCCGGCGCTCAAGGTGCAGGAGCTGGCCAACAGCCATACCGAGATCGGCGGCGACCGGGCGCTCTATAACACCTATTTCATCTGGGCCATGAACAAGGACGCCTACGAGGCGCTGCCCGATGACCTCAAGGCGGTGATCGACGCCAATTCCGGCATCGAGGTTTCCGGCTGGGCCGGGCGCGCCATGGACGAGGGCGACAAGGTGGGGCGCCAGGTGGTGGTTGACAACGGCAACACCATCGTCACCATGGCCGACGCGGAAGTGGCCAAGCTGCGCCAGATCGGCGAGACCCTGACCCAGGCCTGGATCGAGGACATGAACGCCAAGGGCCTGGACGGGGCGGCCATGGTGGCCGACGCTCAGGCGATGGTGGCGGC
>CAZPDV010000237.1:0-3690 GCA_964585355.1 uncultured Aliiroseovarius sp. | reverse complement strand
ATAATGCAGCCGCACCCAGGCGCCGAGGCTTCCCAGATCGCGCGCCAGCCGGATAATTGGCGCCTTGTCCGGGCGGCCTTTCCAGTCGGTACCATAGGCCGAGCTGTCCTGGCTGATCACCAGCAGTTCGCGCACCCCGCTTTCCACCAGCTTCCCGGCCTCGCGCAGCACCGCCTGGGCCGGGCGCGAAACCAGCCGCCCGCGCATGTCGGGGATGATGCAAAAGCGGCATTTGTGATTACAGCCCTCGGAAATCTTGAGATAGGCATAGTGGCGCGGGGTCAGGCGCAGCCCGGCCGCGGGCAGCAGATCAACGAAAGGGTCCGGGTCCGGCGGCACCGCGGCATGCACCGCGTCCAGCACCGCCTCGTATTGCTGCGGGCCGGTCACCGCCAGCACCCCGGGATGCGCCCCGGTAATATATTCGGGGTCGGCCCCCAGGCAACCGGTGACGATGACCTTGCCATTTTCCGCCAGCGCCTCGCCAATCGCGGCCAGGCTCTCGGCCTTGGCGCTGTCGAGGAAGCCGCAGGTATTGACGATCACCGCGCCGGCGCCGGCATAATCGGGGCTGATCGCATAGCCCTCGGCGCTCAGCCGGGTCAGGATGCGCTCGCTGTCCACCAGCGCCTTGGGGCAGCCCAGGCTGACCATGCCGATACGCGGCTGGCCGGGGCGGGCGGCATCTTGCAGGCGGGCGCGGGCGCGGTCGGGGCGCAGGTCGGGCGGGTTCTGGCTCATGCGCCCCTGATGGCGGGAAACGCACCGATTGTGAAGCCCCCTTGCGCCCTCTCGCCAATCGGCAGATATTCGGCCCAGCCATGTACGGAGGCAGAAATGGCCCGCAAGACACCGGAAAAGACCAGCTTTGACATCATCGTGATCGGCGCCGGGCCGGCCGGGCTTGGCTTTGCCGGCGCGCTGGCCGGGGCCGGGCTGGAGATTGCCATGATCGAGGCGCTGGACCAGGGCGTGCTGGAAAACCCGCCCGAGGACGGCCGCGACATCGCGCTCACCCATACTTCCGAGGCAATCATGCGCGATCTGGGCATGTGGGCGCATATCCCCGAGGACCAGATCGGCACCATCCGTGACGCCAAGGTGCTCAACGGCACCTCGCCCTTTGCGCTGCATTTTGCCAGCCGCGGCTCGGGCGCGGATTACCTGGGGCGGCTGGTGCCCAATTACCTGATTCGCCGTGCCGCCTATCAGGTGGTGCGCGATCAGCCGGGCCTGACGCTTGTCACCGGCACCCCGGTGGTGGACATCCACACCGATCCGGGCCGCGCCCGCCTGACGCTCAAGGACGGGCGCCGACTCGAGGCCGGGCTGATCGTCGCCGCCGACAGCCGCTTCTCGCAAGCCCGCCGCATGATGGGGATCGGCGCCAGCAGCCTTGACTTCGGCCGCACCGTGATCGTCTGCGAGATGACCCACGACCTCAGCCACGAAGACACCGCCTATGAGTGTTTCCAGTACGACCAGACGCTGGCCATCCTGCCCATGCACGGGCTGAAAAGCTCGGTGGTGGTGACCCTGCCCAGCGCCCGGGCCGATGACCTTCTGGCCATGAGCCCCGAGGCGTTTGCCATGGATATTGCCGAGCGCTTCGACATGCGGCTGGGGCGGATGCGGCTGGTGACCGAGCGGCACACCTATCCGCTGGTCAGCGTGCTGGCCAAACAGTTCGTCGCCACCCGCTTTGCCCTGATCGGCGATGCGGCGGTGGGCATGCACCCGGTGACGGCGCATGGCTATAATCTGGGCCTGTCCGGGGCGCATCTGCTGGCCGATGAGATCCGCGCGGCCCAGGCGACCGGCCGCGATGTCGGCGACATGGCCGCGCTCAAGGCCTATGAGGCGGCGCATCGGCGCACGGTGCTGCCGCTATATCACGGCACCAACGCCCTGGTGCGCCTGTTTACCGATGATCGCCCGCCGGCGCGGCTGTTGCGGGATGCCGCCCTCCGGCTGGGCAATTTCCTGCCGCCGGTCAAGTCGCGCATTCTCAAGCAACTGACCCATATCGAGCGGCCGGGCCGATAGCCCGGCGCCGGCTGCCCTCACCACTCTTACCGGCGGCGGTCGCGTCGTGACGACATCGGCTGAAACGCCACCCCCACATGCGCCTCGCAATAGGGCTTGCCGGCCTGAACCGGCAGACCGCAGAACCAGAACTCGTCGGTCGCCGGGTCGCCGATCGGCCACTTGCAGGTGCGCTCGGTCAGTTCCATCAAGCTCAGCTTTTTCGCCCCCTTCTCGACCTCGCGCACGCTGGCCAGCGCCTCGGGGCTGATCTCGTTGGCCGAGGGCTGCGGCGGCAGCGGCTGACCCGCCGGCACGATCGGCTTGCGCGGCGGGATCTTGGGCTTGTTGGCCGGCTCGGCGGCGGCGGGGGCCGCCTCTGGCGCGGCGGCGGGCTTTTTTGCCTCGGGCTTCTTGGCCGCAGGCTTCGGCGCGGCCTTCGCCGCCGGGCGTTCCTTGCTGGCGGGCTTGGCGCTGCCGCTGGCGCGGTTCGACAGGCCCAGCCGGTGCACCTTGCCGATCACCGCATTGCGGGTCACCCCGCCCAGTTCCTTGGCGATCTGGCTGGCCGACTGGCCCTCGCCCCACATCTTTTTCAGGATCTCAACCCGCTCGTCAGTCCAGGACATCGCTCTGTCGCCTTTCGTCATCGCACCCCACGGCGCGGCTTTGAACAAGCGCCTATTCTAGCCACCCTGCGCGCGCATGCAAGCGCCTATGGACAGAGGCGCGCAAACCTCCTATGAGGCGGGCATGAACACCGCATGCGCCTATATTTCCGCCCGACGCCGACGCAGCTGATTGCGCGCGGCAGCGCCGCCTGTTCACCCCCCTCCCTGTTGACACCGGCCACGCCTTGCGGCACGCATTGGCCTTCCAGACCAGGAACATACCATGATCCCGACCATATTGCCCACCTATTCCCGCGCTCCGCTTGCCTTCACCCATGGCGAAGGCACCTGGCTGATCGAGGCCTCGGGCGCGCGATACCTGGATCTTGGCGCCGGCATCGGCGTGAATGCGCTGGGCCATGCCAACCCCGAACTGACCGAGGTGCTGGCGGCCCAGGCCGGGCGGGTCTGGCATGTCTCGAACCTCTATCAGATCCCCGAGCAACAGGCCCTGGCCGATGCGCTGGTGGCCGAAACATTCGCCGATACCGTGTTTTTCACCAATTCCGGCACCGAAGCGGCCGAGCTTGCGGTAAAGATGGCGCGCAAGCATTTCTTCGAGGCAGGCCAGCCCGAGCGTGGCGAGATCATCACCTTTCAGGGCGCGTTTCACGGCCGCTCGGCTGCGGGCATCGCCGCTGGCGGGTCTGACAAGCTGACCAGGGGCTTCGCGCCGCTGCTGCCCGGCTTTACCCAGCTGCCGTTTGGCGACATCGAGGCGGTGCGCGCCGCCGCCGGCCCACAGACCGCCGCCATCCTGGTCGAACCGATCCAGGGCGAAGGCGGCATCCGCCCCCTGCCCGATGCCGATCTGCGCGCCCTGCGCGAGATTGCCGATGAAACCGGCGCGCTGCTGATCCTGGACGAGGTGCAATGCGGCATGGGCCGCACCGGCCGGCTTTTCGCCCATGAATGGGCCGGCATCACCCCCGACATCATGATGATCGCCAAGGGCATCGGCGGCGGCTTCCCGCTGGGCGCGGTGCTGGCGACC
>CAZPDV010000236.1:0-3694 GCA_964585355.1 uncultured Aliiroseovarius sp. | reverse complement strand
GGCTGAGCGAATTCTTCATGAAGGGGTTGACCCAGATCGGCGTGCCCAACCACTTCATCAAGCGGCTCAACATGCGCGAGCAGCTGGTCCGCGCCGTCGAGATCATCCCGCTCGAGGTGATCGTGCGCAACTTTGCCGCGGGCTCCATGGCCAAGCGGCTGGGGCTCAAGGAGGGCATGGCGCTGCCCCGGCCGATCATCGAGTTTTCCTACAAGGACGATGCCCTGGGCGACCCGCTGGTGCCCGAGGAATACATCATCGCCTTCGGCTGGGCCAGCCAGCAGGACCTGGACGACATCGTGGCGCTGGCGCTCAGGGTCAATGATTACCTGTCCGGGGTGATGTACGGGGTCGGTATCCGGCTGATCGACTTCAAGATCGAGGTCGGCCGCATCTGGGAGGGCGATTTCATGCGCCTGATCGTGGCCGACGAGATCAGCCCGGACAGCTGCCGGCTGTGGGATATCGAGACCGGCCGCAAGCTTGACAAGGACGTGTTCCGCCGCGACCTGGGCGACCTGGCCGATGCCTATACCGAGGTGGCGCGGCGGCTGGGGGTGATGCCCTCGAACGTGACCCACCCGGCGGGCAAGCCGCGGCTGATCAACTGAGGGGAAGGCGATGAAGGTTCGTGTGGACGTGATGCTGAAATCCGGCGTGCTGGACCCGCAGGGGGAAGCGGTGCGCGCCGCGCTTGGCAATCTGGGCTTTGCCGGGGTCGAAAAGGTGCGCCAGGGCAAGGTGATCGAGCTGGAGCTTGCCACCGACGACCCCGAGCAGGCCCGCGCCCAGGCCACCGAGATGGCCGAGAAGCTGCTGGCCAACACCGTGATCGAGAGCTACCGGATCACGCTCTAGAGCAAGCCGCGCCAGATCACATCTGCCCCCCCGGCAGGCGCTTTTGCAAGGGGGCGTCCGGGCGCAATGATCAGGTTTTGCCAACCGTCCCGCGCGCTGCACCGTTTCACACGCGCGCCAGCCCAGGCAGGCGCTGCCCTCTGTTTGCTCTGCCCCAATCCAATCATCTGCGCAGGCCCTAACGGGGCGCGCGCATTGAAAAACCGTGAAAACCTGATAGGCAGGGCGGATTGATTGCCGCCCGCATTTTCCGGCGGCGCCGTTTTTCAGACAAGAGGTTGAAATGTCCATTGCATCCCTGAGCGCCTGGCTTGCCACTACCAAAACCCTTCGGGAAATGCGCTGGCGCGCCCGGCTCAGGATCATCCTGTTTGCCGGCCCGGTGCTGCTCAGCCTGGCCATGCTGGGCTTTGCCATCGAGGGCGCGCTCTACTGGCTGAAATCGGTGCCGGTCGAGGGGCTGGTGGTTGAGCGCTACGAATGGCCGGGAGAGACGTTTTTCGACGCTGGAACAATCAATTACGAACCGATCTTCAGCTATGAAATCGACGGAAAATCCTATCGCGCCAGCGTCGGTTCGGCGCATGCATCCTTTGACGTTCCGGTGGGCGCGCGCGCCACGATCCGCGCCATTCCCGGCGATCGCGGCAATGTGCGTATGGACACCTGGCAAGGCATGTGGTTCATACCGGCCATGCTCGGCCTGTTCGCGCTTGCCGCCTGGGCCGGGGCGCTGATCATCTGGTTCGCTCTGCGAATCCTGTTTTTCGGAAAGGAGAGGCCGGCATGAAAGCGGCAGTCCTGCAATTTCCCGGCTCCAATTGCGACCGTGACCTGAAAGTGGCGCTGGAGCGGGCCGGGGCCGAGGTGCGCATGGTCTGGCACAAGCAGGACCAGCTGCCCGACGGGCTTGACCTGGTGGCGGTGCCCGGCGGTTTTTCGTTTGGCGATTACCTGCGCTGCGGCGCGATTGCCGCGCACAGCCCGATCACCGGCTCGCTGATCCGGCACGCCGAACGCGGCGGCTATGTGCTGGGCATCTGCAACGGCTTTCAGGTGCTGACCGAGACCGGCCTGCTGCCCGGCGCGCTGATCCGCAATGCCGGGCTGAAATTCCTGTGCAAGGATGTGGCGCTCACCGTCGAAACCGCCGACACGCCTTTCACCCGCGCCTATGCGCCGGGTCAGCAGGTGCGCTTTCCGATCGCGCATCATGACGGCAATTATCAGGTCGGGGCCGAGAAGCTGGCCGAGCTTGCCGGCGAGGGGCGGGTGGCGTTTCGCTATGTGGACAATCCCAACGGCTCGGTGGGCGATATTGCCGGGGTGGTGTCGCGCAACCGCCGGGTGCTGGGGCTGATGCCGCATCCCGAGCGGGCGGTGGACCCGGCCCATGGCGGCACCGACGGGGTGGCAATGTTTGGCGCATTGGTCGAGGGCATGGTCGCGGCCTGACTTGAGGCCGGGCGCCGGGCGGCCTATCTTGGGTCCATGACAGATGCTGCCCCCGATGCCGTTGCTGACGCCGATTCGCGGAGCGGTCCGCTGCCCGTGCCGGCTTCCGACCCGGAGCGCGCGCCGGGCCTGCGGCGGGGTATTTCCCTGCGCGCTCGCGCCATGCTGCTGGCGATTCTGGGGCTGGGGGTGGCGGTGGTCTGGATCTCGAACACCTGGCTGACCGAACGCTATACCGAGAGCACCCGCAATGCCGCCGAGGTGCGGCTGGCGCTTTATACCGGCAACCTGATCAGCGAATTGCAGCGGATATCGGTGGTGCCGCTGCTGCTCAGTCGCGACCCGCTGCTGATCAGCGCCCTGTCCTCGGGCGATTATTCGCAAAGCACCCAGCGGCTGCTTTCCTACCGCGACGAAATCGGCGCGGCGGCGCTTCTGCTGCTGGACCGGGACGGGCGCGCCGTGGCCGCCACCCGGCGCGAGCAGCTGGGCTCGAACCACCGCCAGGACCCTTATTTCGTGAATGCCCTGCGCTCGGACGACACGGTGTTCACCTCGCTCAAGACCGAGTCGGGCGCCTACACCTTTTCCTATAGCCGCAAGATCGAAAATGCCGGCAAGCCGGTCGGGGTGATCGTGGTCGAGGTCGATCTGCAGAAATTTCAGGAAAGCTGGTCGGGGATTTCGGATGCGGTGATGGTGACCAATTCCGAGGGCGACATCATCCTGGCCACCGCGCCGCGCTGGCGCGGCAAGAGCGAGGCCGAGGCGCTTGCCACGCTGCCCGCCACCGAGGCGATCAGGTCGGCCCAGGCCGATACCGCCCGCTGGGCGGCGCTGCCGGGCGAGGCGTTCTTTCTGGGCGATGCGGTGATGCGGCAACAGACGCGGATTCCGTTTCGCGGCTGGCAGATGACCTCCTTCACCACCTATGCCAACGTGCGCGAGCGGGTGAACGGCCTCTTGGCGCTCGAGATCATGGCCTTTGCCATCCTGCTGGCGCTCGGCTTCTATGTGATCGGGCGGCGGGCGCAGACGCGCTCGCTGATCTTTCAGATGGAATCGGCGGAGCTTCGCCAGTTGAACCGGGCGCTTCAGCAAGAAATCGCCGAGCGCCGCCGCGCCGAGCAGAACCTGCAGGTGGCCGAGCAGACCCTGGCGCAGAGCTCGAAGCTGGCGGCATTGGGCGAGATGTCGGCGGCGGTCAGCCACGAGCTCAACCAGCCGCTGGCGGCGATGAAAACCTATCTGGCCGGCGCCCGGCTCCTGTTGCAACGCAAACGCGGTGCCGAGGCGCTGTCGAGCTTTCAGCGCATCGACGATCTGATCGAGCGCATGGGCGCGATCACCCGGCAGCTCAAGAGCTATGCCCGCAAGGGGG
>CAZPDV010000235.1:0-3703 GCA_964585355.1 uncultured Aliiroseovarius sp. | reverse complement strand
GTCCTTTCCGTTGCTTGTCTGACAGGTATTGAGCCGGGGCCGGGGGTTCAAGGGGGCAGAGAAAGCTTCTCCCGACCTTGTTCCGAAAATCGCCATAATCCCCCATAAGATGGCGCCACCATGGCGATCAGCGAATCACATTTCCTCAAACCGCCTGTTCCAACCGGCGCCACGCAGACCGGGCCGGTTGCGACCTATCTGTTGATCGCGGTTCTGGTGCTGGCTGCGGTTCTCGTGGTCCGAAAGTTCTGGCGCAAGCCACCCGGCAGACGCGCCTGCCAATGGCGCCGGGCCGGTTTCGCCCACGCACCGGGCATGCAGGCCTGGGAGTGCCGCAAATGCAGCCAACGCGCCTGGACCAAGACCGGCAAACACCCCACAACCTGCATGCGGGGCCTGAAAACCCCAAGCCTTTGAACCCCGCGCTCACACCCCGCCGATCACCGCCTGAAACTCCCGCCACTCGCCCTTGGACATACCGCTGGTCTCCTGGGTCACCGCTTCGCCCGCCAGCATCCGGCGCACGCATTCCAGCGCCCGCGCCGAAAGGGTCGCCCCGCCCATGCGGTAGTCCTCGAACGCGCCATAGGCCGCCGGCACCCAGTCGGCGATGATGCCCGCAATCGCCTCGGCATAGACCCGGATCTCGTATTGGGCATGGGCATCGGCGCGCAGGCGCAGGAAATGAAACAGGTTGTGCAGGTCGATCTTCCAGTACCACTGGGTATAGATGTTGGTGGGCAGGTTCATCCGCGCAAGCTCGCGCGCCAGCCCCTGCTGGCCGTCGTCGGAAATCATCGCCTCGTAATGGTCATAGGCGGTGTTGGCGTCACGCTTGAGCAGCTCCAGCACCCGCGCCGCCTCCGCCCCCTCCAGCACCGCGCCCCGGCCCTGGTTGTTCACCACCGACTGCGCCGCCAGATGCTCGGGCGCGGGAATATAGAACTCCCGGTCCAGGATCGAATAGCGGGCCGAATATTCGTTCACATTGGCGGTGCGGTGGCGGATCCATTGCCGCGCCACGAAAATCGGCAGCTTGACGTGAAACTTGACCTCGCACATCTCGAACGGGGTCGAATGCCAGTGCCGCATCAGGTAGCGGATGAGCCCCTCGTCATTCTGCACGCTCTTGGTGCCCTTGCCGTAACTCACCCGCGCCGCCTGGCAGATCGCCGCATCGTCGCCCATATAGTCGATCACCCGCACGAAACCGTGATCCAGCACCTCGTGCGCCCGATAAAGATGCGCCTCCATCCCCTCGCTGACCGCGCGCAGGGTCGGGCGCGGACGGGCGCGCAAGTCTTCGATTTCGGCCATTTGCTCCGGCGTCAGGCTCATTGGCGATTCTCCCCTTTTGGCGGCCAGTCTATATCGCTTTCCTTCACCCTGCCATCTGCTAAGATCATGCCAGCAAAGGAGATGCCCCATGAAAATCCGCTACCTGCACACCATGGTCCGGGTGCTCGACCTGGACAAGACCATCGCCTTTTTCGAACTGCTGGGCCTGAAACAGACCCGCCGCAACGATTACGAAAACGGCCGCTTCACCCTGGTTTTCATGGCGCCGCCGGGGCAGGAGGAATGCCCGGTCGAGCTCACCTGGAACTGGGACGGCGACGAGGGCCTGCCGTCCGACAGCCGCCATTTCGGCCACCTCGCCTATGCGGTCGAAGACATCTATGCCATGTGCCAGCACCTGATGGATAACGGCGTCACCATCAACCGGCCGCCGCGCGACGGACGCATGGCCTTCGTGCGCAGCCCCGACAACATCTCGATCGAACTGCTGCAAATGGGCGATCCGCTGCCGCCTGCCGAACCCTGGGCCAGCATGGAAAATACCGGCCACTGGTAGGCTTTCATCTTTCCCGAAATACTCCGGGGTCCGGGGCAGCGCCCCGGTCCTGCCGCTCACGACCCGCGATAGGTCGAATATCCGTAAGGCGACAACAGCAGCGGCACGTGGTAATGCGCCGCCGCGTCATTCATGCCGAACCGGATCGGCACCTCATCCAGAAACAGCGGCGCGGCGCCTGCCTGCCCGGTGGCGCGCAGGTAATCGCCGGCGTGAAAGAGCAGCTCGTACTGCCCCACCGCAAAATCCGCCTGCGCCAGGATCGGCGCATCGGTGCGCCCGTCGGCATTGGTCAGCGCCTCGGCCAGGCGCAGGCGCCCGCCCTCCAGCCGGAACAGCTCGATCCGCACCCCTTGCGCCGGCACCCCGCGGGCCGTGTCCAGCACATGCGTGGTCAGAAATCCCTTGGCCATGTCTCCCTCCATCTGCCTTGGAGCATGCCGCACCAGAATGCCAAACCGGCCCGGCAAAGGCGAGCCGCAACAGCGCCCCGAAAACACCTTCTTTGTTTTCTTGAAAATCCCGCGTTATCTTTCGGATTATCCTTACGACATAGACACGCTGGCTTTCAACGGATTCGCAGAATGAAACGATACCCGCGCAACCTGCTGGGCTATGGCCCGACCCCACCCGATCCGCGCTGGCCCGCTGGCGCCCGGATCGCGGTGCAATTCGTGCTCAATTTCGAAGAGGGCGGCGAAAACTGCATCCTGCATGGCGACGCCGCCTCCGAGGCCTTTCTTTCCGACATCCCCGGCGCCGCGCAATGGCCCGGTCAGCGCCACTGGAACATGGAGAGCATCTATGAATACGGGGCGCGCGCCGGCTTCTGGCGGCTCCACCGCCTGTTCACCGGGGCCGGCATTCCGCTGACCATTTACGGCGTGGCCACGGCGCTGGCCCGCGCCCCGGTTCAGGTCGAGGCGATGCAGCAGGCGGGCTGGGAAATCGCCAGCCACGGCCTGAAATGGGTCGAGCACAAGGACATGCCCGAGGCCGAGGAGCGCGCCGCCATCGCCGAGGCCATCCGCCTGCATACCGAGGTCACCGGCAGCCCGCCCAGCGGCTGGTATACCGGGCGCTGCAGCGCCAACACCGTGCGCCTGGTGGCCGAGACCGGCGCCTTCGACTATATCTCCGACACCTATGACGACGACCTGCCCTATTGGCTCGAGCTCGGCGACCGCGACCAGCTGATCATCCCCTACACGCTTGAGGCCAACGACATGCGCTTTGCCACCAGCCCCGGCTGGATCACCGGGGCACAGTTCGAAAGCTACCTGAAAGACGCCTTTGACGTGCTCTATGCCGAGGGGCTGGCGGGGGCGCCGAAGATGATGACCATCGGCCTGCACAACCGGCTGATCGGGCGGCCCGGCAAGATCGCCGGGCTCAAGCGCTTCATCGAACATATCCAGGCCCATGAGGGCGTCTGGACCCCGCGGCGCATCGACATTGCCCGCCACTGGGCCGCGACCCACCCGCCCCGGCGCTTCGAGCGGCCCAGCCAGATGAACCGGGCCCGCTTCATCGAGGTTTTCGGCGGCATCTATGAACATTCCCCCTGGATCGCCGAAGCCGCGCACGGGCTTGAGCTTGGCCCCGCCCATGACAGCGCCGCGGGGCTTGCCAATGCCCTGGCGCGGGTGTTTCGCTCTGCCTCGCGCGAGGCCCGGCTGGGCGTCCTGCGCGCGCATCCCGACCTTGCCGGCAAACTGGCCGCGGCCCGCCGCCTGACCGCCGAAAGCGCGCAAGAACAGGCCTCGGCCGGGCTCGATGCCCTGACCGATGCCGAGCGCGCCCGCTTCCAGGACCTGAACGCCAAATACATGGAAAAACACGGCTTTC
>CAZPDV010000234.1:1367-3721 GCA_964585355.1 uncultured Aliiroseovarius sp. | reverse complement strand
CAAGATCCCGAACGGCACCGGCGGGCTTGAGGACCGGATGCCGATGCTGTGGACCCACGGCGTGGCCACCGGCCGGCTGACCCCGAACGAGTTTGTCGCGGTAACCTCGACCAATATCGCCAAGATATTGAATTGTTATCCGAAAAAGGGCGCGATCATGGTCGGGGCAGACGCCGATATCGTGGTCTGGGATCCCGACAAGGAAAAGACCATCAGCGCCGACAGCCAGCAGTCGAACATCGACTACAACGTGTTTGAGGGCCACCATGTGAAGGGCCTGCCGCGCTTTACCCTGACGCGTGGCCATGTGGCCATCCATGACGGCGAAGTGCGCACCCGCGAGGGCCACGGCAAATTCGTCGCGCGCGAGCCCAACGCCACGGTGAACAAGGCGCTTTCCACCTGGAAAGAGCTGACCGCACCGCAACCAGTCAAGCGCAGCGGCATCCCCGCCACCGGAGTTTGAACGTGAACCACGAACCCGTGATCAAGGCCGAAGACCTTGACCTGACCTTCCAGACCAATGACGGCCCGGTGCAGGCGCTCAAGGGCGTCAACCTGACCATCAACAAGGGCGATTTCGTCAGCTTCATCGGCCCGTCCGGCTGTGGCAAGACCACGTTTCTGCGGGTCATTGCCGCCCTGGAACACCCGACCGGCGGCAAGATCTGCGTCAACGGCATGACACCGGACGAGGCCCGACAGAACCGGGCTTATGGCTATGTCTTTCAGGCGGCCGGGCTTTACCCGTGGCGAACGATCAATGGCAACATCAAGCTGCCGCTCGAGATCATGGGCTTTGACAAGGCGGACCAGGAAGAGCGCGCTGCACGGGTGCTGGATCTGGTCGGGCTCAAGGGCTTTGGCAAGAAATATCCCTGGCAATTGTCCGGCGGCATGCAGCAGCGGGCCTCGATCGCCCGCGCCCTGGCCTTTGATGCCGAGATCCTGCTCATGGACGAACCGTTCGGCGCGCTGGACGAGATCGTGCGCGATCACCTGAACGAGCAGCTTTTGCAACTCTGGGCCGCCACCAACAAGACCATCGGTTTCGTCACCCATTCGATCCCCGAAGCGGTCTATCTGTCCACCAGGATCGTGGTGATGAGCCCGCGCCCCGGTCGGATCACGGACGTGATCGAAAGCCCGCTGCCCAGGGAGCGGCCCCTGGACATCCGCGACACGCCGGAATTTCTGGAAGTCGCGCACCGGGTACGGGAGGGGCTGCGCGCCGGCCATGCCTATGATGACTGATCCGATCTTGCTACGGCCCGGGGGGCATTGGGCGCCCGCCGCCCCCCGAAACCGCACCGCCTTTTGGGCAAGGTGGCGGCACCTTTCACCTTTCACGGTCATCGGCTCTCCAGCCTGTACCGTGGCCCCGTTTTGCCAGAAAATCCTTTCATCTTTCCTAAAATACTCAAAAAATCTGCGTGAAATTCGGGCGGGTCGATTCGAGTATTTGGTGAAAGGTGAAAGAGGGGGGCGTTCTGATCGTTGCATGGGGGCGGGCCAATGAAATCTATCCTTCCGGTTTTGACAGTGGTCGCGGCAATCGTGCTTTTGTGGTACGCGGCGGCCATTGGCATGAACGCCAAATGGGCCCGCGAGCAGGCGGCGCGCCAGGGTGTCGAGCTGAGTTTTTCGGAGCTGGTGGCCGACACCTGGAGCCAGGAGCGCCCCCGCCTGCCGGTGCCGCATCAGGTGCTGCGGGAATTGTGGAACACCACCGGCGCCAAGGTGTTGGCGGGCAAGACCTGGTCCAAGCGCAGCCTGATCTTCCATGGCTGGATCACCCTTTCGGCGACGCTTGCCGGCTTTGTGATCGGCACGCTTGCCGGTATCTTGCTGGCGGTCGGGATTGTCCACAACAAGGCCATGGAGATGAGCGTGATGCCATGGGCGATCGCCTCGCAAACCATTCCCATCCTGGCCATCGCGCCGATGATCATCGTGGTGCTCAATTCGATCGGTATTCAGGGCTTGATCCCCAAGGCGATCATCAGCGCCTATCTGAGCTTTTTCCCGATCGTGGTCGGCATGGTCAAGGGCCTGCGCAGCCCCGGGATCGAGCAGCTTGATCTGCTGCGCACCTATCACGCCAGTGCCTGGCAGACGTTCTGGAAGCTGCGGCTGCCCGCCTCGATGCCGTATCTTTTCACCAGCCTCAAGATCGGCATGGCCGCCAGCCTGGTGGGTGCCATTGTCGGTGAACTGCCGACCGGTGCCATTCGCGGCCTTGGCGCGCGGATGCTGACCGGCAGCTATTACGGCCAGACCATCCAGATCTGGAGCGCGCTGTTCGCGGCGGCCATTCTGGCGGCAACCCTGGTCGGGATCATCGGCATGATCCA
>CAZPDV010000234.1:0-1267 GCA_964585355.1 uncultured Aliiroseovarius sp. | reverse complement strand
TGGTGCGGGGTCTGAACGTGCCGCCGGTGATCCTGCCGCCGCCCAGCGCCATTGCGGTCAAGTTCGTCCATTCCATTCCGATCCTGTGGGTGGATTTCGTCCAGACCTTTGTGAAAGGTGCATTGACCGGGTATTTCATTGGCTGCGGCGCCGCGTTCGTCACCGCGATCCTGATCGACCGCTCGCCATTTTTGCAAAGGGGGCTGTTGCCGGTGGGCAACTTCATCGCCGCCCTGCCGATTATCGGCACCGCCCCGATCCTGGTGATGTGGTTCGGGTTTGACTGGCAGTCAAAAGCCGCGGTGGTGGTGGCGATGGTGTTCTTTCCGATGCTGGTCAACACCGTTCAGGGCCTGGCCGACACCGATCAGATGCAGCGCGACCAGATGGCGACCTGGAATGCCTCCTATTGGCAATCGCTGACCAAGCTGCGCCTGCCGGCCGCCATGCCGGCCATTTTCAACGGGCTCAAGATCGCCACCACCCTGGCGCTGATCGGTGCAATTGTTGCTGAATTTTTCGGCAGTCCGATCAAGGGCATGGGCTTTCGCATCTCGACCGAGGTCGGAAGGCAGGCTTTGGACATGGTTTGGTCGGAAATTACCGTGGCGGCCCTTGCGGGGTCGGCCTTTTACGGTATCGTCGCAATGATAGAGAAGGGGGTCACGTTCTGGCACCCCTCGCAGAGAGGCTGAGCTCAACAATAATCAACTGGGAGAGAACACATGATGAAATACACGAAAAGCGCACTGGCCGCGATTGCCCTGGCGGCAACCGGGGCGGCGGGGGCCAATGCCGCCGACGATGTGACGCTGCAGCTCAAATGGGTGACGCAGGCCCAGTTTGCCGGCTATTATGTGGCGCTGGACAAGGGCTTTTACGAAGAAGAGGGGCTCAATGTCACCATCAAGCCGGGTGGCCCCGACGTGGCGCCGGTGCAGGTGCTGATGGGCGGTGGCGCCGATGTGATGATCGACTGGATGCCCTCGGCGCTGGCGGCGCGTGAAAAGGGCAGCCCGGTGGTCAATATCGCCCAGCCGTTCAAGCGCTCGGGCATGATGCTTACCTGCCGCGCCGACAGCGGCATCAAGACGCCGGCCGATTTCCCCGGCCACACGCTGGGCGTCTGGTTCTATGGTAACGAATATCCGTTCCTGGCCTGGATGAACAAGCTGGGCATCCCCACCGACGGCTCTGACGGCGGCGTGACCGTGCTCAAGCAGGGCTTCAACGTGGACCCGATCCTGCAGGGCCAGGCCGATTGCGT
>CAZPDV010000233.1:0-3733 GCA_964585355.1 uncultured Aliiroseovarius sp. | reverse complement strand
AAAGCGGATATAGGTCGAAAACACCTGCTTGATGCCGGCGATATTGGCGTCGATCTGCTCCGGGCTGAGCAGCGGGCGCTCCTCGGCCCGGTCGGTGGGGTCGCCCACCTTGGTGGTGCCCCCGCCCATCAGCACGATCGGCTTGTGCCCGGTCTTTTGCAGCCACCTGAGCATCATGATCTGGATCAGCGAGCCCACATGCAGGCTGGGCGCGGTGGCGTCAAAGCCGATATAGCCCGGTACCACCCCTGCCGCCAGGGCCTCGTCCAGGCCCTGATAATCGGTGCAGTCGGCCAGGAAGCCGCGCTCGATCATCACGCGCATGAAGTCTGATTTCGGGTGGTAGGTCATGAGTTTTGCGTCCATATTTGCGTTGCGGTTTCCGTATAGACGGGCGGCGGGCAAAGGGGAAGCGTGAAGAGGCATGAAGACCGACGGTGCCATATGGGTGCTTGGCAGCATGAGCGGCACCTCGCTTGACGGGGTGGATGCGGCGATGGTGCTGAGCGATGGAGAGCGCATCGAGGGGTTCGGCGCCAGTGGCTATCGGCCCTATGGCGACGAGGAGCGCGCGATCTTGCGGGCGGCGCTGGGGCGGTGGCCGGGCGAGGCGGGGGTGGCGCCGGCGGCGGCGGTGGTGGAGGCGGCGCATCTGGAGCTTCTGGCCGGGTTCGAGGGCGCCGAGCTGGTGGGCTTTCACGGCCAGACGCTCGCGCATGAGCCGCACGGGCGCGGCACCCACCAGGTGGGCGATGGCGCGGCGCTGGCCCAGGGGCTGGGCCTGCCGGTGGTGTGGGACTTTCGCGCGGCCGACGTGGCCATGGGCGGCGAGGGCGCGCCGCTGACGCCGTTTTTCCACTTCGCCCTGGCGCAGCATATCGGGGCGACGGCGCCCATGGCCTTTCTCAACCTTGGCGGCGTTGGCAACCTGACCTGGCTGGACCCGAACGCGCCCGCGCCCGAGGCCCCCGGCGCGCTCCTGGCCTTCGATACCGGCCCGGCCAATGCGCCGATTGACGACCTGATGGCGGCGCGCGGGCTGGGTGCGCGCGACACGGGCGGCGCGCTGGCCCTGGCCGGCAGCCCCGACCCGGCGGTGATCGAGGCGTTCCTGGGCCGGGGATATTTCCGAAAGATGCCTCCCAAGTCATTGGACAGGAACGATTTTAAAGACCTGCTCGGGGCGGTTTCGCAGCTTGACGATGCCGATGCCGCGGCCACCCTGGCGGGCTGCGCGGCGGCGGCGGTGGCGCGCGGGATGGAGCATTGCCCGACCCCGCCCGCCCGGCTGCTGGTGGCCGGCGGCGGCCGCCATAACCGGGCGATCATGGCCGGGCTTGAGCTGGTGCTCTCCTGCCCGGTGGCGCCGGTCGAGGCGGTGGGGCTGGATGGCGACATGCTCGAGGCGCAGGCCTTTGCCCACCTGGCGGTGCGGGTGGCGCGCGGGCTGCCGACCACGGCGCCGGGCACGACCGGGGTGGCGGCGGCGATCGGCGGCGGGGTGCTGAGCCGGCCGGCGCAGGGCTGAACGCGACCTGAAGTGTCGCGACTGGGCGCGATTCGCCCGCCAAGCCGGCGCATCCTTGGCCAAACGGCAACGGGAGGCGCGCCATGCTCCAGGTTTTCAGTGCTTCATGGGCCCTCTTTCTGGGGATGATGCTGTTGCAGGTGGGCAATGGCGTGCAGGGGACGCTTCTGGGCATCCGCGGCGGGCTCGAGGGGTTTTCCACCTTCCAGATGTCGCTGGTGATGTCGGCCTATTTCCTGGGCTTTCTGGGCGGCTCGCTGATCGCGCCGCGACTGATCCGCCGGGTCGGGCATCTCAGGGTGTTCGCGGCGCTGGGGTCGCTGATTTCGGCGGTGCTGATCCTTTATCCCGCGATCGCCAATGCCTGGGTCTGGGTCGGGCTCAGACTGGCAATAGGTTTTTGTTTTTCAGGGGTTTACGTGACCGCCGAGAGCTGGCTCAACAATGATGCCAGCAACGAGACCCGCGGCCAGGCGCTGTCGCTTTACGTGATCGTGCAACTGCTGGGGATCGTGGCGGCGCAGGGGCTGTTGCTGCTGGGGGATCCGTCGGGCTTTATCCTGTTCGTGGTGCCCTCGGTGCTGGTGTCGGTGGCGTTTGCGCCGATCCTGCTGTCGGTCAGCCCGACCCCGGCCTTCGACAGCGGCCGGCGGATGGGCTTTGGCGAACTTTACCGTGCCTCGCCCCTGGGCTTTGTCGGCATGTTCCTGCTGGGCGGGGCGTTTTCGGCGCTGTTCGGCATGGCCAGCGTGTTTGGCTCCGAGGCGGGGCTGAGCGTGCGCGAAATCTCGGCGTTCGTCTCGGCAATCTTCATCGGCGGGCTGGTCTGGCAGTTTCCGATCGGCTGGATCTCCGACCGCATGGATCGGCGGGTGCTGATCCTGATCGCCACCGGGCTGGGGGCGGTTGCCGCGTTGCTGCCGGTGATCTGGAGCGGGTCGCAGGCGGCGCTGCTGCTGGCTGCCTTCCTGGTGGGGGGCATGACCAACCCGCTCTATGCGCTGCTGGTGGCCCATGCCAATGATTACCTTGCCCCCGAGGACATGGCCGCGGCCTCCTCCGGGCTGGTCTTCGTCAACGGGCTGGGGGCGATTGCCGGGCCGCTGATCACCGGCCGGGTCATGGGGGCGCTGGGGCCCAACGGCTTTTTCGTCTATATCGCGCTGGTGCTGCTGACCTTGCTGGCCTATGGCGGCTGGCGGTCGACCCGGCGGGCCACCCCCGACCTGGACGAACAGGCGGCCTTTGTCGCGGTGTCGCCGGCGGCCAGCCCGGTGGCCATGGACATGGCGCAGGAGATTTATGCAGAAGCCGCCGAAGCCGCCCAGGACGAGGCCGAACAGCAACATCGCGCGCAAGATTCATAAAAAACTTGCGATGTTTTGAATATTTTGTAACGTCGATTCGTGAGGTGGCAGCAGACGGAATACAGGCATGTCCGAACCTGAAGAAATACTGGCCTTCTGGCTGGAAGAGGTGGGGCCCAAGGGCTGGTATCGGGGCGATGAGGCGCTGGATGAGAGCATCCGCGCGCGTTTCATGCCGGTCTGGGAGCAGGCCCGCGACGGGGCGCTGACCGGATGGCTGACCCATCCCGCCGGGGCGCTGGCCTATATCATCGTCACCGATCAGTTTCCGCGCAACATGTTCCGCGAGGACGGGCGCGCCTTTTCCACCGACCGGGCGGCGCTCTCGGCGGCGAAATGCGCGGTCAAAAAGGGCTGGGACATGCGGGTGGAGGAGCCGGCCCGGCAGTTTTTCTACCTGCCGATGATGCATTCGGAAAACCTGGCCGATCAGGACCGCTGCGTGCGGCTGATGCTGACCCGGATGCCGGAAACCGGGGAGTCGAACCTGTTGCATGCCAAGGCGCATCGCGAGGTGATCCGCCAGTTCGGCCGGTTTCCCTATCGGAACATGGCCCTGGCGCGCAAGAGCACCGGCCCGGAGACGCAGTTTGCCGAAGAGGGCGGATATGGCGCCATGCTGCAACGGATGAGCGCCTGAAGCCGGGCGCGGCGGCCGTTTCCCAAGACGTTCGCAAGCGGCCGCGCCGGATGTGCGCGGTCGATATTGCTGTGGCCGGAGAAATAGTTTAATGGCGAACTAAGATATGTTGCGTTTGATTGGTTGGTTTCGGTGCGGCAGCAACAAAGGGCAGGCGGCCGCATGCCCGGCCGCGTGCGCGCCCCGGGCGAAGCAAGC
>CAZPDV010000232.1:0-3755 GCA_964585355.1 uncultured Aliiroseovarius sp. | reverse complement strand
AATCAAGGCCCGGCCGATTTCGGTGGCATATCCCTTCCCCCAATGGGCGCGGGCAATGGCGTAGCCCATGCCGACATCGGCGCATCCACAGCTTCGCGCCCTGGATCACGGTTTCCATGACAGCGCCTCCCATAGCTCACGCGATAAAATCACCTTTTTCAAAATAACTTCAGTATCTTGCGCGACGGACTTCACCCTTTCATGCCCATTTGAGATAAATCCGAGCTTTTCCAGAACGCGCGCCGAGGCCAGGTTGTTTTCGAAATAGCCCGAGGTCAGGTGATCAGCGTCGCGGGTAGAGAAATAATGCCCGACCAGGGCGCGGGCGGCCTCGGTCATGTAGCCATGGCCATGATGGGCGCGGCCCAGCCAATAGCCCAGGCTGTCGCCGATGCCGACCACCCCGACCAGGCCGCTGCGGGCTTCGATGCCCAGGGCGGCAAGCGGATCGGCGCCCTCAAGAAAGCTCAGAAACTCACGCGCATCGTCGCGGGAATAGGGATACGGCACCACGCTGAGCCAGCGCGACACCTCGAAATCATTGAGCATCGCTACCAGCGGCGGAATATCGGCACGGGTCAGCGGCCGCAGCCTCAACCGCCGGGTGTATATTGGTAAATCGTCTTGCACATCAATGCCCTACCCCATCTTCTTGATGTATGTCCAGGTCGGCACGTTGCCCCCGCGCGCCAGCGAATGCGCCTCGGCATCGCCGATATACTGAAACCCGGCATTGGTCAGCACCCGGGCCGAGGCCGGATTGTCCTGGAACACTTCGGCAAACATCTCGTGATTGCCCTGCGGATTGGCGGCGATCAGCGCGCCCACCGCCTCGGAGGCCAGGCCCGCATTCCAGAAGGCCGGCGCCACCCAATAGGCCAGCTGCGACTGGTCGCGATCCAGCCGGGTCAGGCTGATCAGGCCCAGAAAGCCCCGGCCGCTCTCGCCATCGCCATCCATCACCCAGACCTCTTCCGGGGCCGCGGGATCAAGCGCCCGGGCAATCAGCGCCTCGGCCGCCCCCGGCGGCAGGGGATGCGGAATGTTCGGAGTCGCGCGCGCCACCCGCTCATCGCCCATGTAAAGCCCGATCGCGCCGGCATCGGCCCGCCTGGGCGGGCGCAGCACAAAGCGCTCTGCCTCGATCGGCTTCTGCGTCAGTACCTCGTTCACACTCACGGCTTTCCCTCCTCGAAAAGCTCCGGGCCTGTCCGAAATGCGCGCCCGATATATATGGGCATCCGTCGGCAGTTTCTCCCCCGCCGCAGTCGCATTCCCTGACAAGATCGTTACCCTGAAACAGAAAGGGGCCGGCATTGACGCCGACCCCCAAACTCTCACCCTTGGTGTTCGGCTACTCGGCGGCCTCCGCTACCGGAAGGACCGAAATGAAGGTGCGGCGCTTGAGGCCCTTGTGGAACTTCACCTTGCCTTCCACGGTGGCAAAGATGGTGTGGTCCTTGCCCATGCCCACACCTTCACCAGGCCAGCACTTGGTGCCGCGCTGGCGCATGATGATGTTGCCGGGAATCACATGCTCGCCACCGAACTTCTTGACGCCAAGGCGCCGCCCCACACTGTCGCGACCGTTGCGGGAGGAACCGCCTGCCTTTTTGTGTGCCATGTGCTCTCTCCTTAACCTTTGGCCAGCTTCTTGGCCTGTTCGACCCAGCCTTCACGCTCGATCCGGCCCTTGAATGCCAGCTTTTCATCCATTTCCGCCACGTCTTTTTCCGTCCATGCCGCGATCTGGGCAAAGGTGGTGACGCCGGATTCGTGCAGCTTTTTCTCCAGCGCCGGACCAACCCCGGACAGCGCCTTGAGGTCGTCGCCCGCGCCCGCCGTGGCCTTGGCCGCCTTCTTGGGCGCGGCCTTCTTAGCCGCCGGCTTGGACGCGGGTTTTGCGGCCGGTTTGGCCGCCGCCACCGCCGCCCCGGAAACCGAGCCCGCGCCGATTGCCGCCATGACGCCGGATTTGTCGGCGCCTTTTTCCAGAATCTCGGTGATCCGCACCAGCGTCAGCTGCTGGCGGTGCCCCTTGGTGCGCTTGGAGCTGTGCTTGCGCCGCCGACGCACGAAATGGATGACCTTCTCGCCCTTGATCTGGTCGATCACCTCGGCCTGCACCCCGGCACCTTCCACATTGGGGGTGCCGATGGTCGAGCCGACCATGAGAATCTCGTTGAACTGGATCTTGTCACCCGGTTGGGCGGCCAGCTTTTCCACCCGGAGCACGTCGCCCGGCTGAACCTTGTATTGCTTGCCACCGGTCTTGAGAACCGCAAACATCTGTCTTTCCTTCATTTCCCGCGTCCTGTGGCCCCGGCATGCCGGTGTTTCGGGTCTCCCCACCTCGGACAGCGCCGCCTGTTGGCGGAATTTCAAACCGTTTCCGTCGCAGCCCCGTGCGAGGCCCCGCGGAAAGCTGGCTTATCGGGCCATTGCCGGGGGAAGTCAAGGGGGAAACGCCCCGTGACGCACCCCGACCCGGTCACAGGTCGGTCTGCGGCGCCAGCCCGGCAATGGCGGCGGCAAGGCGCTCATAGCGCTCGGCCATGACCTCGAACTGAATCCCGTTCAGCACCTCGTATACCTGCCGCATCTGCGGCTGTTGCAGCGCCTCCAGATAGGCGCGCATCTCGTCATCGGAAAAATCGCGATAGGTATAGACGGCGCCGAGAATCGAGTAGATCTCGACATTCTGCCGGATTTCATCGGATTGCGCCTCGAGCATGCCGCGCAGGTCCTGCTCGGACATGTCCAGGTCGCTCGAGCCCGCCGCCATTGCCGCCATCAGGTAGCGCACCTGCACCTCGATCACCGAGCGCACCGACTGGTCGATCCCGCCAATAGCTTCGTTCATCTGGCGGAAAAGCTCGATCCGGGCCGGGTCACTGTCCACCAGATCGGCCATGATTTTGCTGGCGGTGGCGTATTTTTCCTCATCCGGGACGGTAATGGAGGCATTTTCCGCCGCCACCAGCCGTTGCCCCAGATCCGAGGCATAAAAGGCCGCGGCGTGGTTGACCAGTTGATCGGGCAGGATCGCCTCCATCATGTCGAGCGCCTGATCGACCATCTCCTGCTTGTTGAAAATCTCGCGTGCCAGGCGCACCCATTCGCTGCCAAAGGCATCAGGCGCATCGCCGGCCAGCGCCGGCCCGGCCACCGCCCCGTCCTGCAAGCCCTCGATCGCCTTGTCAAAGCCGGTCACTTCCAGAAAGGCGCGCAATTTGCCGCGATCGGCGGCCTTTGCAATGCCAGACAACGACGCTGACAGAATCAGCGCCACCACCATCACGGTTGCAAGGCGAAACAGGCGGATAGGCAGAGTGCGGGTCATGATATGGTCCTGTACCGGTAAATGTTGCGGATCAACCTAATGCCTTTCGCCTTCATGTCGAGTCACGATATCCGGCGGAACCTTAGATATGGTTAACGCGCGCGAAAAACAGGTTGCAACAGCCCCGCCCGCCGATTAAACCGCCCCCGACCCCCGCGGAGAGGTGCCGGAGTGGTCGAACGGGGCGGTCTCGAAAACCGTTGACCCTTCACGGGGTCCCAGGGTTCGAATCCCTGTCTCTCCGCCATTATTTCCGAAAACAGCCGTGGGAACCGGAAATGGCCGGATTGTCGTCAGGTGGCAAATCCCGCGCCGGATTTGCGGTAGGCCTCGCGGGGCGGGGCGAAGACATCGAGGACCCTGGCGCCATCCGGTCCGGCCTCGAAGCCGTGGGGCACATCGCCCGGGGTCA
>CAZPDV010000231.1:0-3769 GCA_964585355.1 uncultured Aliiroseovarius sp. | reverse complement strand
GTCCAGCTGCGCGCGCCACCTGGGGGGATGTCTGCTCGCCCGCGCGCCGGATCTCCTTGTCGATGAAAGCGGGTGCCTGTATGAAACCTGACTTGGGAGATGTGAGGTCTTGCCGCCTCTTTTGTTCCCGTCCTCATCGTGGGATTAGGGATAGCATGGGAAATTGTGGGATCAAATGGTTTTTTGACGGTATGGCGAAAATTTCTTGCCCCGCCAGGCGCAAAATCATCTTGAAAATTACAAGAAGTGACGAAACCTAGCGGAAAGGCCCACCCGAACCCGCTACATATTGTAGACGACCGCTTATTTGAGGTTTTTTTCAAAAAATCGCACCGCTGCACATTTATGTGCCTTTTTTGCCACGGAATGTGGCGATTTCATGGCAAATCAGGCCGGATCGCCCATATTTCAGCGGCCCTGGCCCAGCGAATCTGGAATTTCAGCAAAATCTCTGGGCGATACCTGTCCCGCAGACATCATGGCAAGGCCCTTTCAGGCGGGCCTTGCCACCGGAAGCGGCAATTCTCCATGCCATTCCCATGATTTCCCGTTTTGGCCACCCCGACAGCAATAGTACTGCCGGAATCGGGCACGGCCGTCCCCTACACCGCGCCGCGGTCGATCAGCGCGCGGGCCAGCTTTGCATAGGCCTCGGCCAGGGGGCCGGTGCCGGCGGCAATCGGCGTGCCGCTGTCGCCCGCCTTGCGCACCTCGGTGGCCAGCGGGATCTCGCCCAGAAACGGCAGGCCGCGCGCTTCGGCCTCGGCCCGCACGCCGCCGGCGCCAAAGACATGATCCTCATGCCCGCAATTGGGGCAGACATACATCGCCATGTTTTCCACCAGCCCGATCACCGGCACCTTCACCTTGTCGAACATGTCGATCGCCTTGACCGCATCCAGCAGCGCCACGTCCTGGGGCGTTGACACGATCAGGGCGCCGTCGATCTCGGCCTTTTGCGCCAGCGAGATCTGCACATCCCCCGTCCCCGGCGGCAAGTCCAGGATCAGCACATCCAGATCGCCCCAGTTGACCTTGAACAGAAGCTGCTGCAGCGCCCCGGTCAGCATCGGCCCGCGCCAGACCACCGCCTGTTTCGGGTCGGTCAGCAACCCGATCGAGATCATCCTGACCCCGTGCGCCTCGACCGGCTCCATGTTTTCGCCGTCATGCGAAACCGGGCGCGCCATGCTGCCCATCATGCGCGGCTGCGACGGGCCCAGAATGTCGGCATCCAGCAGCCCCACCTTCTTGCCGGCCCTGGCCAGCGCCACGGCGAGGTTGGAGGAAAGCGTCGATTTGCCGACCCCGCCCTTGCCCGAGCCGATGGCCAGCACATGCCTGACCCCGGCCGGGCGCATCGGCCCCGCCTGGGGCGTGGGGTGGCCGCCGACGCGCAGTTGCGGCGGCTCGGGCGCCCTGGCGGCCGGGCCGTGGGCGGTCAGGATGGCCTGCACCCGCTCGACCCCGTCAAGCGCCGCCACCGCCGCCTCGGCCGCCTTGCGCTGCGGCTCCATCTGCGCCGCCTGTTCGGGGCTTTGCGCCTCGATCACAAAGGAAACGGTGCCGCCCTCGACCTTCAGCGCCCGGATCATGTCGCGCGAGGCCAGGTCGCCGCCGCCGGGCAGTGCGATGGTGGAAAGGACTGTCATTATACTGTCTTTGCTTTGGGTCATCATGCCCCCCTATTCGCCTGGTTCGCCCGTATGTGGGCGTTTCGGGCCGGTTCGGCAAGGGCAAAGCGGCGGGATCCGGCGCTTCCGCAAAATAGGTCAGCATACGTTATGCATTTTCTGCATAGCGGCATTTCGCATTTGGTGGATTGTGCATTTGCAGCAAAAGCCTATTTCTCTCTCGTGGTCAGCAAGAGGCGGCCACACGAAACATTCGGGCCGCAGGACGCGCCCACCCGCAGGAGAACGACGATGACCCTTGTAAATGACATTCGTGGCTTTGATGCCAACCTGATGAGCCGGATCGGCGCCGGCTTGCGCTCGCTGAGCGACGCCTATGAGAAGCGCCGCATGTTCAATCAAACCGTGCGCGAGCTGGAAAGCCTGGATGCGCGCATGCTGGCCGATCTGGGCCTGGGCCGGGGCGACATCTATGACGCCGCCTACAAGGCCGCCTACGGCGCCTGATCGGCGATCGGATACAGGCCTCTTTCCTCCCTGAGAGGGCCTGAGCAGTGGCGCCGGGGTATCCTCCTCCCGCCCCGGCGCTGCATCTATTTCGGAGCAGAATGTTCCGAACCGGACGTGACGGGCTTTTCCTCCTCCCTGAGCCCGATCGCGACGTGAACGGCGGTGCCCCCTCCCGGCACCGCCGTTTTTCGTGTGCTTTCGCCTGCTGACCCAGGCGACCGGCCGGGGGTTTCACCCCCGGACCCCCAGAGTATTTGCGGAAAAGTGAAAGAGGCGGTTCAGAACGGCACGTCGCCGGCGCGCTCGGCAGCCACCAGGAACCTTGCCACCACCTTTTTCGTGCCGGCCTTGTCAAAGGCAATGTCGAGCTTGTCGCCCTCGACCCCGACCACCGCGCCATAGCCGAATTTCTGATGAAAAACCCGGTCGCCCAGGGCGAAAATCTCGGTCGCGTCAAGGTCGATCACCGGGCCGCGGGGCGGGGCGGCGGGCGCGGCGGGGCGGCTCTGCATCCGTCGCCAGCCGGGCGAGTTGTAGGCGTCTGCGCGGGCGGCTTTCTCTTCAAGGGTCGAGGCGGCCGCGCCGAAGCCGCCACCGCCGCCATAAAGCCCCGGCGGGGTCAGGACCTCGACATGCTCTTCGGGCAGTTCATCGACAAAGCGCGAGGGCAGCTGGCTTTGCCACTGGCCATAGACCCGGCGGTTGGCGGCAAACGAAATGGTGCAGAGCGCGCGGGCGCGGGTGATGCCCACATAGGCCAGCCGGCGCTCTTCCTCGAGCCCCTTGAGGCCGTTTTCATCCATCGAGCGTTGCGAGGGAAACAGCCCGTCCTCCCAGCCCGGCAGGAACACGGCCGGGTATTCCAGCCCCTTGGCCCCGTGCAGGGTCATGATCGTGACCTTTTCTTCGCCCGCATCGGCCTCGTTTTCCATGATCAGGCTGACATGTTCAAGAAAACCCTGCAGGTTTTCAAAGCCTTCCAGCGCCTTGACCAGTTCCTTGAGGTTTTCGAGCCGCCCCGGCGCCTCGGGGGTCTTGTCGTTTTTCCACATGTCGGTATAGCCGGATTCGTCGAGGATGATCTCGGCCAGTTCCACATGGCCGGCGCCGGCGGCAAGCTGGGCGCGCCAGCGCTCCATCCCGGCGATGAAGCCGCGAAGCCCGGCGCCTCCGCGCCCCTTGATCGCCCCCGCCTCGAGGCAGAGGCGCGCGCCCTCCAGCAGGCCGACGCCGTTTTCGGCTGCCACCGCCCGGATCGTGGCCAGCGCCTTGTCGCCCAGCCCCCGGCGCGGGGTGTTGACGATGCGCTCGAAGGCCAGGTCGTCCTCGGGCGAGACCACCAGCCGGAAATAGGCCATGGCGTCGCGGATCTCCAGGCGTTCGTAAAAGCGCGGGCCGCCGATCACCCGGTAGGGCAGGCCGATGGTCAGGAAGCGGTCCTCGAACGCGCGCATCTGGTGGCTGGCACGCACCAGGATGGCGATGGCGTCCAGGCCAAGCGGGTCGCGCCCGCGGCGGCCCTGCTGCAGCGCCTCGATCTCTTCGCCGACCCAGCGGGCCTCCTCATCGCCGTCCCAATGGCCGATCAGGCGCACCTTCTCGCCCTCGGTGGCCTCGGTCCAGAG
>CAZPDV010000230.1:0-3773 GCA_964585355.1 uncultured Aliiroseovarius sp. | reverse complement strand
CGTCGATCAGTTTCAGCTCACCGGCGGATTGTCGCCCGTCGCGGCCCTCGACCATCTCGTATTCGATCTTCTGGTTGTCGGCGAGCCCGGTCAGCCCGGCGCGCTCGACCGCGGAAATGTGCACGAACACGTCGCTGCCGCCGCCCTCGGGCTCGATGAAACCATATCCCTTGGTGGTGTTGAACCATTTGACGGTGCCTTTGGCCATGCCGTCCTCCTCTTCGTCGTCATGTTTCCCGCGGGCATCGCCCGTGGGGTGTGCAGCCGGTCTTGTCAGCGGCTGCCATCCATGCGGGAGGGCGGTCGTGCAGTTCAGGCCTTGGTCACGCCATCAGCCTGCGGCGAAACCGGCGAAAAATCAAGGGGAGCGGCCGCGGGGGCTTGGAAAGCGCCGGATTTGTGCCTATTTGCGGGGCTCAAAGGGAGGAAAGCCATGCGCAATGCGGCACTGGTTCTGGGGATCATCGCCGGGATCTGGGGGATGATGGTCGGGTTCTTCGGCTATGGATATACAGTGTTCATTGACCGGTTTGGCGAGGTGCCGGACCTGGCCGAGCAGGTGCAGAACCCCGAACTGGTGCGCGTCATGGGGCTGATGGCGCCGATCCTGGCGATTGCAGGCGGAGCCATGGCGCGGTCGGTGGCGCGGGTGGCGGGGGTCATGCTGCTGGCCTCGGCGGCGGGCATGTACTGGGCCTTCGGCTGGGGGGTGTTCACCATGTTCCCGATCGCCATGGCCGGGCTTGGCGGGCTTCTGGCGCTGGTGGCGGTCAGGCCCGACCCGCACTGAGCCGGGCGCCGTTCCGCCCCGGCTCAGCCGCGCTGCCCGCGGCGCAGCAGCCGGTCCAGCGACAGCGGCCCCGCGCCCAGAAAGACCAGCACCACCAGCGGCATCATCCACAGCAGCCGCTGGTCCATGATGGTGCCGTCGGGCAGGCCATCGAACCACGCGCCCATGGAGGCCGGATCCTCGATCAGCCGGTGGCCATAGATATCGGTCAGGGTCTGCAGGGTGACGAAACCGATCATGCCCAGGGCCGCCAGCCGGGTAAACAGGCCCAGCACGATCAGCACCGGCAGGGCGAACTCGGCCCAGGTGCCGGCCAGCACCACCAGAAAGGCGAAGGGGCCCAGGGCGGAAGGGTCATAGCCGGCGGCCTCGACCGCGCGGGGGAAAATCTGAAAATAGGCGCCCGAGGCCGGCTGAAAGATGCCCAGGATGCCGTCGCCCAGCTTCAGCATCGCGGAATTGAGGTAATAGACCAGCAGCACCGCGGCAAAGACAAAGCGGGCGAGCGTGGGCAGGGCGCAGCTGGCGCGGGCCTCAAGCCGGGCGGTGACGGTTGCATAAAGGCGAAGCAGAGCGTTCATTTCATTCCTCTTGGATATCGGTAATGGCCTCGCCCGCGATCAGCAGGCCAAGGGTGCGGGTCAGGTCGAAACTGCCGGACACCGCCTTGGCCTTGCCCAGGGCCGCGCCAAAGCTGGCACCGGCCTGCAGCGCCTCGACGAAATCGGCGCCGCCGGGGGGCAGGACATGCGGCTGGGGCTCATAGGCGGCGCGGGTGACAAGCACATCTTCGGCGCCGCCCCGGGGCTGGGGCGCGTCCGCTTCGGTGTTGAAGCGCCAGATGCCATGGATCGGCCAGTCCGCGCGCACCACCATGGCCGAGGGGGCAATCCCCAGCCGCGCCCGCATCAGCGCCTCGGGGGCAAGCGCCTGCAGCCGGCCCGGTTCGATCGGGGTGCTGTCGGCGGCGTGATAGGAGCTGCGGATCGCATTTTCCAGCCGCGCCACGTCGGGCAGGTATCCCAGCCCCGCCGCCGGCTCGAACCCGCGCAGGAACCTTGGAAATTCCGCGCCGTACAGCATCAGGATCGGGCTGTCGGGCGGGTGCTGGCGCAGGAAAACCCCGGCCATGGCCTTGAAAAATTCATCGCCCACCAGCTTGCGCACCACCGGAAAACTGACCTCGAGCGCCTCGGTCAGGCTGACCGCCACATTGTTGCGATAGACGTCGAAGCGCTTGCCGGCAGGGGCGCCGTCCGGGCCGACAAGCCCGGCGGGCGGCGGCGCCTGTGCGTCCAGCAGGGCGGCGCGGAAGCTGCTCTGATCGGTGCTCATTTGCGCGCCCCGTCCAGGCTGCGGGCGGCGCGGGCGGCCTCGGCCTCGAGCACCGGCCAGGCGGGCACGTCATTGTCCCATTCGATCAGGGTCGGGCGCGGCCCGCCCTTTTCCAGCACGTAATCGTAAAGCGCCCAGACCGCGCCGGTCACCTTGTGACCGTGGTCGTCGATCAATAGCGGCCGGCCGGCTTCGTCCACGTCCTCGGCATGGCCGCCCAGGTGAATTTCCCCCACCAGGTCAAGCGGATAGGCGTCGATATATTGATGCGGGGCAAAGTCCAGGTTGGTGGCCGAGATGAACACGTTATTGACATCCAGAAGCAGCCCGCAGCCGGTGCGCCTTGCCACTTCGCGCAGGAAGTCGGGCTCGGACCAGGTGCTTTCGGCGAAGGCGAGGTAGGAGGAGGGGTTTTCCAGCATCATCGGCCGGCCGATTGCCTCCTGCAACTGGTCGATATGGTCGGCCACCCGCGTCAGCGTCGCATCGGTATAGGGCAGCGGCAGCAGGTCGTTGAGATAGGCGCCGTCATGGCTGGACCAGGCCAGGTGCTCGGAAAAGGCGGCGGGGTTGAGCCACCCGACCAGGTGTTCGAGCCGCGACAGATGCTCCCGGTCAAGCCGCCCCTCGCCCCCGATCGAAAGCCCGACGCCGTGGCAGGAAATCGGCAGCCGCTCGGCCAGGAAGCCAAGCTGGGCCAGCGCCCGCCCGCCCTGGCCCATGTAATTCTCGGCATGGATTTCAAGCCAGCTTACCGCGCCGGGATCGTCCATGATCTCCTGAAAATGCTGGGGCTTGTACCCGACACCGGCGCCATCGGGCAGGCGGTTCTTGCCGGGGGCGATTTCCGGGGGGCTGAGTTCTGACATGGGGGGAGGGCCTTTCGGGGGTGCAGCCGGGCCGAAGCCCGGATGCGGTGTTGTGGCGATCACATGGGCATGTCGCGGTCGAGCGGCTCGAGGCTGCCCATGCGCGGGGTGCCGTCGGCCATGGCGGGAAGCTCCATGGTGGTGCAGGTGCCCTTGGGGACCGCCTTGAAGGCGTTGCCCTGGTAATCGACCTTGGAGGTGCCGGCGCAGGTGGTGCCGGGGCCGGCCTTGCAGTCATTCTGACCGGCAAGCGCCACGCCATAGCACTTCTCCATTTCGGCGGCCTGGGCGGCGGTCGAGCTCACGGCAACAGCGGCGGCAACAGCGCCGACAACGGCAAGGGTCTTGGTGTGGTAGGACATGTAGTTTCCTTTTTCAGGTTCACATTGAGGTATCGCCGAAGCGATGGGGGATGGCTAACGAGGGGCACGGTAACATTCCACTAACAGGACCGTGTATAACGTTCCTGTGATGGAAGGTGAGCGGCGGGGATGCGCCGGCAAACCGGGGAATTTCGCCGATCGGGCGGAAAACAAGGGGTTACCGGTGGTGCCGTTTGGCGGATGGCTCAGGCCTTGGGGGGCTGAGCGCCATTTTGAGCGGCGTCTGAAAGAAATCTTCCTGCATGGCCGGGCCGCGGTTAGCGGCAGGTGCCCCGGATGCAAGCTGCGCCGCCCGCCATGCGCGGCAGTGGCCAGAGGTCTTTCAGCGGCGGGCCAGATCCGGCGGCGTGGCCTCGGCGCGCAATTCTTCCAGCACCTCGGCAAGCGGCGCCACGC
>CAZPDV010000229.1:0-3781 GCA_964585355.1 uncultured Aliiroseovarius sp. | reverse complement strand
CGGCGGTGCTGTTTTCGCGCCCTGACCTGCTGCTGCTGGACGAGCCGACCAACTATCTTGACCTGGAAGGCGCGCTGTGGCTGGAAAGCTATCTGGCGCGTTATCCGCATACGGTGCTGGTGATCAGCCACGACCGTGACCTGCTCAACCGCGCGGTGGGCGCGATCCTGCATCTGGAGGACCGCAAGCTCACGCTTTACCAGGGGCCCTATGACCGCTTTGCCGAAACCCGCGCCGCCCGGCTGGCGGTGGCCGAGGCGGAAAACCGCAAGCTTGAGGAGCGCCGCGCCCATCTGCAGAGCTTTGTCGACCGCTTCCGCTACAAGGCCTCGAAGGCAGTGCAGGCGCAGTCGCGCCTCAAGATGATCGAGAAGCTCAAGCCGATCAACACCCCGGCCGAGGCCGCCCTGCGCGCCTTTTCCTTCCCCAGCCCCGAGGCGCTTTCGCCCCCGATCATCACCATGGAGGGGGCCAGCGTCGGCTATGGCGGGGCGCCGGTACTGACCCGGCTGAACCTGCGCATTGATCAGGACGACCGGATCGCGCTCCTGGGCAAGAATGGCGAGGGAAAATCAACGCTTTCCAAGCTGTTGGCGGGCGATCTTGAACCTCTTTCCGGGCGCATCACCCGGGCGCGCAAGCTGCGCATCGGCTATTTTGCCCAGCACCAGATGGAGGTGCTCCATGCCGACGAGACCCCGCTTGAGCACCTGCGCCGGGCGCGCCCCGACGAAACCCCGGCCCGGCTGCGGGCGCGGCTGTCGGGCTTTGGCCTCATGGCCGCGCAGGCCGAAACCGCGGTGGGCCGCCTTTCGGGCGGGCAGAAGGCGCGGCTCACCCTGCTGCTGGCGACCCTCGACGCCCCGCATCTGCTGATCCTGGACGAGCCCACCAACCACCTGGACATGGAAAGCCGCGAGGCGCTGGTCGAGGCGCTTACCGCCTATAGCGGCGCGGTGGTGCTGGTCAGCCACGACATGCACCTGCTCAGCCTGGTGGCGGACCGGCTGTGGCTGGTCTCGGGCGGGCAGGTGCGCGAGTTTTCGCAGGATCTCGAAGCCTATCGCCGGTTGCTGCTGGCCCCGGACGAGGGCGGCGCCAAGGCGGCAAAACGGGCCGAAAGCCGCAAGCGCCCCACGCGCGAGGCGATCCTGGCGCTGCGGGCCGAGGCGCGCAAGAGCGAGGCACGGCTGGAAAAGCTGGCCGAGATGCGCGACAAGCTGGCCACGCGGCTGGCCGATCCGGCGCTTTACCAAGAGGGCAAGCTGGGCGAGATGGAGGTCTGGCAAAAGAAATATGCCGAGGTGATGGAGGCCATCGACCGGGCCGAGGCCCTGTGGCTGAAAGCCCAGGAAAAACTTGAGAAAGCAGAGGCTTGCCCGTGAATGTCGATGTTCTGACAACGGCTTTTTTCACCCTGTTCGTGGTGATCGACCCGATCGGGCTCAGCCCCATGTTCATCGCCCTGACCCAGGGCATGGACCGGCGCGCGCGCCGTGCCATCGCGCTTCGGGCCACCCTGATTTCGGCCGGGATCCTGACCCTTTTCGCCCTGTTTGGCGAGGCGGTGCTGGGCTTCATGGGGATTTCCATGTCGGCCTTTCGCATTGCCGGCGGGGCGCTGTTGTTCCTGACCGCGCTGGACATGTTGTTCGACCGCCGCAGCAAGCGCCGCAAGGGCCAGGCCCATGCCGAGAACGACCCGTCGGTGTTTCCGCTGGCCACGCCGCTGATTGCCGGGCCGGGGGCGATTGCCTCGATGATCCTGCTGACCGGCAGCGCCGAGGGCGATCCGGCGCTGATCGCCGCCATGCTGGGGGTGCTGGCGGCGGTGCTGGCGCTGGTTCTGCTGGCCTTCATCATTGGCGGCGAGGTGGAAAGGCTGCTGGGCGATACCGGCATCAACGTGGTGACGCGGCTTCTGGGGATGCTGCTGGCGGCGCTGGCGGTGCAGTTCGTGCTGGACGGGCTGCAAAGCGTGCTGGCCATGCTGTAGGGCCTGAGCCTGGGGGTGCAATCTGCGGCGCCCGCGCCTATATGGCAGTCATGGAAAGCACGGATCTGGGCCGGTTCATCTATCTCGTCATCCTCGGCGTTGCCGTGGGGGGCTATCTGCTTGCGGAAAACCGGGCCGCGCTGGGGCGGATGGCGCGCCAGGCGTTGGCCTGGGGGCTGATCTTTGTCGGGGTGCTGGCCGGCTATGGGCTGTGGAACGACGTGTTGCGCGGGGTCGAGCCGCGCCAGGCGGTGGCGCAAAGCGGTGCCATCGTGGTGCCGCGCAGCCCGGACGGGCATTTCTATCTGACCCTGCGGCTCAATGGCGTGCCGGTGCGATTCGTGGTCGATACCGGGGCGACCAACGTGGTGCTGACGCGCAGGGATGCGGCGCGGGTGGGGATCGAGCCGGGGGCGCTGGTCTTTGTCGGCCGCGCCGGCACCGCCAATGGCGAGGTGGCGACCGCCCCGGCGCGGGTCGATACGGTCGAGCTCGAGGGCATCACCGACCGCAACATGCGGGTGCAGGTGAATGGCGGCGAGATGGACGGCTCGCTGCTGGGGATGGATTATCTCAGGCGGTTTCAGCGCATGTCGATCGAGGGGGACCGGCTGATCCTTGAACGCTGAGCGGGTTTCGGATCGGTATGGCCTAAACTCGGGGTGAGGGCCGCGCGTTGCCCGTCTTCCCCGGCCTTGTTCCTTACGAGGGGGCGTTGCCCCCTCGCGCTCCCCCAGGATATTTGCAAACAGAAGAAGTCAGGATTCGGCCTTTTTCTGCCAGGCACCGCTTTCTTCGCTCCAGTAGAGCGCGTGGCAGCCGGCCTGGGTCAGGCTTTTCCATTGGCCGCGGGCGGTGTCGAGCGCCTGGGGGTCGTTGCCGTCAAACAGGATCATCACCCGGCTGAACCCGGCCACCTCCTGCGCGGCGACCGGGGCGCCGTCGATGGCGATGAGCGCGTCGGCCTGGTTGGGGGCGTCCGTGCCGGTGGTGAGCAGCACCGGCTGGGCCGCGTCATGCGGGCCACCTGCCATGCCATGCGGCAGGAAGGCGCTGTCGAGCCAGAGCTTCTGATCCAGCCATTCGAGCCGGGCCGCAGCGGTGCCGCGGACCAGAACCTTCCAGCCCGCGGCGAGCGATTTTTCCAGCAGCACCCGCAAGGTGGCCTCAAGCGGCGTGCGGGTCATGTGATAGAAATAGACCGCGCCGGATTTATCGCCTTGTGACAAGGGCTTACCCCTCGTAATTATCCGCCACCAGGCGGTTGAGCGCCAGCACGCCCCAGCCGGTTGCGCCCTTCGGAGCCAGGGCGGTGGGCTCTTTTCCCAGGGCTACGCCGGCGATGTCCAGGTGCATCCAGGGCCGGCCTTCTTCGACAAAGCGTTGCAGGAACTGGGCCGCGGTAATGGCGCCGGCATCGCGGCCGCCGACATTCTTGATATCGGCAATGCGGCTTTGCAGCTTCTTGTCATAGGCATCGCCCAGCGGCATGCGCCAGGCACCCTCGCCCTCGGCCCCGGCGGCCTTGAGGAAGGCGCCGGCGAGGTTGTCGTCATTGGCAAAGACCCCGGCATTTTCATGGCCGAGCGCCACGATGATGGCGCCGGTAAGCGTGGCCATGTCGATCATCGCCGCCGGTTTCCAGGCCTGCTGCACGTGCCACATGATATCGCACAGCACCAGCCGCCCCTCGGCATCGGTGTTGATCACTTCGACCGTGTCGCCTTTCATCGAGACCACCACGTCGCCCGGCCGCTGGGCCATGCCGTCGGGCATGTTTTCCAC
>CAZPDV010000228.1:0-3796 GCA_964585355.1 uncultured Aliiroseovarius sp. | reverse complement strand
ATCCGCAAGGGGCAGGTCAAGGTGATCCGCCACGACATCAACGAGGATTGAGCGGGAGGCCGGTGCCCCCCGCCCGCTGTTCAGAATTTGGCGGTGATCAGGGCCGTAATTCCGCCGTCGCGCCACGGCACCTTTACCTGGTTGACGATCTTGCCATCTTTCATCCGGCAGGGGCCGCACCAGCTTTCACCCATGGCCTTGGCGAAGGCCTCGTAAAGTTCGTCCACCGGGATCTGCTTGTCGGATTCAGCGATGCGCATGGCGATGATGCCGGCCAGGTAATCGGCCCGCTCGCGCCCCTGGCGGCGGTTGAAGCGCGCCATTTCATCGCCGGTCAGGGAAAACGGCGCGATCGGCTTGCTGCCCGAAGGGTCTTTCTTGACGATCACGTCGATGCCCTCGATCGGGTCATCGCCACCAATGGCAAAGGCGGCCATGGGGGCGAGGGAGGCGGCGGCAAGGCCGGCGCTTGCGGCCAGAAAGGCGCGTTTGGTCATGTTCATGGAGTTTCCTTTCAAGGTTATTCATGGGGCACTATGTGCGTACAGGAGAATTGCGCGCCGGCTCAAGTCAGGCAATGACAGGGGCTTGTTATGCGATAGCAGGCGGCAGGCTGGCGGCGATGGACCGGGCCATGGCGGCGGGATTTTCGGCGCGGGTGATGGGGCGGCCCACCACGATGTGGTCGGCGCCGGCGGCGATTGCCTGGGCCGGGGTGGCGATGCGTTTCTGGTCGCCCGGCGCGGTGCCTTCCGGGCGCACGCCGGGGGTGACGATCAGCCGGCCCCGGGCCTGGGGCAGGGCGCGGATGGCGGCAGCCTCGTGCGGGCTGGCGATTACCCCGTCGGCACCGGCCTCGAAGGCGCGGGCGGCGCGCTCCTGCACGATTTCGGCGATGTTGCCGGGGCGGATCAGGCCGGCGTCAAGGTCGGCGCGGTCCAGCGAGGTGAGGATCGTCACCGCGAGGATCTTCATGTCCGAGCCGCCCTTGCCCTCGACCGCGGCGCGCACCACGTGCGGGTCGCCATGTACGGTGAGAAAATCCAGATGCTGTGCGGCCAGCCCACGCACCGCGGCCTCGACCGTGTTGGCGATGTCGAACAGCTTCATGTCGAGGAAGATGCGCTTGCCCGCCTCGTCCTTCAGCTCGCGCGCAAGCGCCAGCCCGCCGCCGGTCAACATGCCCAGCCCGATCTTGTAAAACGATACCGTGTCGCCCAGCGCCTCGGCCAGTTTGAGCCCGGCCAGCGCATCGGGAAGATCAAGGGCAACGATCAGGCGGTCATCAGGCATGGGCACGCTCCGGCAGGTCGCACCCTTTTGACGTTCTGTGCCGGCGCGGTCAAGCGGCGGCGATGGTCACCTGTTCAAGATCAAGCGTGAGTTCACTGTCCGCGCCGCGAAAGGCGGGCAGGATCCGGGCCTGCTGCATGGCGTGCTTGATCAGGCCATAGAGGATCAGCGTTGACGGGCAGTTTTCCGGCTGAACGGTATAGCAGGAGAAGGTCAGTTCGAACGGGATGCCGGACGCGCCGGTGACATTCAGGGTAACATTGGCCACGTGGCGCGACGTTTCCGGCTCAAAGCCCGGTTCGGTCAGATCAATGCGGTTGACGATCATGGGTCGGTCCTTTCTTTCCCCGACCCCGCGTTCAACCCTGCCGCATCTTCCTTAACATTCGGTTATCCGAGTCATTTTTTGCACGATCACGTCCGCGTGAACCTTGTCAGGGCGGGGTGTGGTTCCCATCTTGAGGGCGAGGCCCAGGGAAGTTGTGCCGCTGGCGGGCAACTCGGAAACGGGCGCTTGGAAAAGGAGATACCCATGAACATGGAGAAGTTTACGGAAAGGTCGCGCGGCTTCTTGCAGGCTGCTCAGACCATTGCAATGCGAGAGAATCATCAGCGTCTGACGCCCGAGCATCTGCTCAAGGCGCTCATGGACGATGAAGAGGGCATGGCCGCGAACCTGATTCGCAAGGCCGGCGGGTCGCCCGAACGGGTGCGCGAGGCGGTGGATGCCGCGATTGACAAGCTGCCGAAGGTCAGCGGTGATGCGGGCCAGGTCTATATGGACAACGCCACCGCCAAGGTGCTGGACGAGGCCGAGAAGATGGCCAAGAAGGCCGGCGACAGCTTCGTGCCGGTCGAGCGGCTGCTGACGGCGCTGGCGGTGGTGCCGAGCAAGGCCAGGGAGGCGCTGGATGCCGGTGCCGTGAATGCCCAGAACCTGAACAACGCGATCAACGAGGTGCGCCAGGGTCGCACCGCCGACAGCGCCACGGCCGAAGAGGGGTATGAGGCGCTCAAGAAATACACCACCGACCTGACCGAGCGCGCCGCCGAGGGCAAGATCGACCCGATCATCGGCCGCGACGAGGAAATTCGCCGCGCCATGCAGGTGCTCAGCCGCCGCACCAAGAACAACCCGGTGCTGATCGGTGAGCCCGGCGTCGGCAAGACCGCGATCGCCGAGGGCATGGCCCTGCGCATCGTCAATGGCGACGTGCCCGAGCGGCTCAAGGGCAAGAAGCTCCTGGCGCTTGACATGGGGGCGCTGATTGCCGGCGCGAAATATCGGGGCGAGTTCGAGGAGCGTCTGAAGGCGATCCTGAGCGAGATCACCGCCGCTGCGGGCGAGATCATCCTGTTCATCGACGAGATGCACACCCTGGTCGGGGCCGGCAAGGGCGACGGTGCGATGGATGCGGCCAACCTGATCAAGCCGGCGCTGGCGCGCGGGGAATTGCACGCGATCGGCGCCACCACGCTGGATGAATACCGCAAGCATGTGGAGAAGGATGCGGCGCTGGCGCGTCGGTTCCAGCCGATCATGGTCGAGGAACCGACGGTCGAGGATACCATCTCGATCCTGCGGGGCATCAAGGAAAAGTACGAGATGCACCACGGCGTGCGGATCAGCGACGCGGCGCTGGTGGCGGCGGCGACGCTCAGCCATCGCTATATCACCGACCGTTTCCTGCCCGACAAGGCCATCGACCTGATGGACGAGGCGGCGAGCCGTCTGCGCATGGAGGTGGACAGCAAGCCCGAGGAGCTTGACCAGCTCGACCGGCAGATCCTGCAGCTTCAGATCGAACTGGAGGCGCTCAAGAAAGAGACCGACAAGGCCTCGAAAGAGCGCGCGAAGAAGATCGAGAAGGAATTGTCGCGGCTTCAGGAGGAAAGCGCCAACCTGACCGCCAAGTGGCAGTCGGAGCGGCAGAAGCTCGACAGTGTGCGCGACCTGAAAGAGCGGCTTGACCAGGCCCGTGCGGAGCTGGAGCAGGCCAAGCGTGAGGGCGATCTGCAAAAGGCGGGCGAGCTTTCCTATGGCGTGATCCCGGAGCTTGAGCGCAAGCTTGCCGAGGCCGAAGCCGCCGAAAATGACGTGATGGTGGAAGAGGCGGTGAAGCCCGAGCATATCGCGCAGGTGATCGAGCGCTGGACCGGCATTCCCACCTCGAAGCTGCTGGAAGGCGAGCGCGAGAAGCTCTTGCGCATGGAGGAGGTGCTTGGCAAGCGCGTCATCGGTCAGAAAGCCGCGGTACAGGCGGTGGCCAATGCGGTGCGCCGGGCGCGCGCCGGGCTCAATGACGAGAACCGGCCGCTGGGCTCGTTCCTGTTCCTCGGCCCGACCGGCGTCGGCAAGACCGAGCTGACCAAGGCGGTGGCCGAATATCTGTTCGATGACGAACACGCCATGACCAGGGTCGACATGTCCGAGTTCATGGAGAAGCACTCGGTCGCCCGGCTGATCGGCGCGCCGCCGGGCTATGTCGGCTATGAGGAGGGC
>CAZPDV010000227.1:0-3831 GCA_964585355.1 uncultured Aliiroseovarius sp. | reverse complement strand
GCGGCATGGTGATCTGGATCATATAGGCGTTGACCATGACGAAATCGCCCACCGTGAGCTGGCCGTTTTCCACCCCGACCGCCGCCATCACCATCACCACGACCAGGCCAGAGGTGATCAGGAACGCCTGACCGAAATTGAGAAAGGCCAGCGAATACGAGGTCTTGAGCGCCGCCTGCTCATAGCCCGCCATGGCCGCGTCATAGCGCATCGCCTCGCGGGTTTCGGCCGAGAAATACTTGACCGTCTCGAAATTCAGCAGGCTGTCGATCGCCTTCTGGTTGGCGTCGGTGTCCTGGTCGTTCATCTGCTTGCGGATCTTCACCCGCCACTCGGTGACCCGAAAGGTAAACAGCACGTAAAGCGTGATCGTCACCACCACCACGGCCAGGTACCAGACATCGAACACGAAAAACAGCACCGCCGAAATCATCGCAAGCTCAAGGATCAGCGGGCCGATCGAAAACAGCAGGAAGCGCAGCAGGAACTCGACCCCCTTCACCCCCCGCTCGATCACCCGGCTCAGCCCGCCGGTCTTGCGGGTGATGTGATAGCGCATCGACAGGCGGTGAATATGGGTGAAGGTCTCAAGCGCCAGTTGCCGCAGCGCCCGCTGGGCAACCCGGGCGAAAATCGCGTCGCGCAGCTGCTGAAAGCCGTTTGCCATCAGGCGGGCGCCACCATAGGCCACGGTCAGCCCCACCGCCCCCATGCCCAGCATCCATGCCGCACTCGGCGCCTCGCCCGACAGGGCATCCACCGCCGCCTTGTAAAAGAACGGCGTCGCCACCGCCACCAGCTTGGACAGGATCAGCGCCAGCATCGCCAGCACCACCCGGCGCTTGACCCAGCCCTGCCCCTTCGGCCACAGATAGGGCATCACCCGGCGAACCGTCTCGATCGGGCGGGCCGGAATTTCGGTGGTGGTAATCGTCCTGTGCCGCATCTTGCGCCCCCTGCCTGCACCGCCCCTGCCTGCCCCGCCCCTGACCAGATTGCCAGTCAGACGGCCCCGGCTGCCGGTCGGCGCTGCACCATTGATGAACTGCCGGAATACGGAACAGACCCGGAAACTGCAAGCGCCTTGCGCGCGCCCCCACCTGCGCCAGCCCTTCTTCTGTTTGCAAATATCCTCGCCGAAGGCCTCAAATCAGGCTCATTTTCCCCGAAAATGAGCCCCTACAGCGTCGCGTTCACCTGGCCACCATCCAGCAGGATATTCTGCCCGACGATAAACCCCGCCTTGTCCGAACACAGAAACGCACACATGGCGCCGAACTCGGCCGCCGTGCCATAGCGCCGGGCGGGAATGCCCGCCTCGCGCCGCCGCCGCGCCTCCTCCAGGGGGATCGCCTCGGCCTCGGCCGCCGCGGCATCCAGCGCCCGCGCCCGGTCGGTATCATGCAGGCCGGGCAACAGGTTGTTGATGGTCACCCCCCGCTCGGCCACCTGCCGCGCGGTGCCGGCGACAAAGCCGGTCAGCCCGGTGCGCGCCGAATTGGAAAGCCCCAGCACCGGGATCGGCGCCTTCACCGCCATCGAGGTGATATTGACCACCCGCCCCCACCCGCGCTGCATCATCCCCGGCACCAATGCCTGCATCAAGGCCACCGGGCTGAGCATGTTGGCGTCGATCGCGTCGATGAAGTCCTGCCGCTGCCAGTCGGTCCATATCCCCGGCGGCGGCCCCCCGGCATTGGTCACCAGAATGTCCACCGCCCCGCCCAGCGCGTCGAGCACCCGCCCGCGCCCCTCCGGCGTGGTGATATCCGCCGCCACCGCCTGCACCTCGACCCCGAACCGCCCGGCCAGGTCGCGGGCCGCCGCCTCCAGCGGGCCGGGGCTGCGGGCATTGATCAGCAGATCAACCCCCTCCGCCGCCAAGGCCTCGGCACAGCCGAATCCCAGCCCCTTCGATGCGGCACATACCAGCGCCCTTTTGCCCCTGATTCCCAATTCCATCATGCTCTCCCTGCATTTCCGCGCCGGGCCAGCCAAGCACAGTCGCGCGATTCGCGCCATGGGCGGCGGCGGCCTGCACCAGCGTCCGGCGGAAACAATCCTGCCATCCGCCCCGGATTACCTGCAAATCCGCACCTAATCCATTGCACTTAAACGCTTTCTTAAGGTTTCATGGTAAATGTAACATTGACCGGAGCCCCGCCCCGGCCTATTTTAAGGTTCTGGCGGTGGGGTATGCGCGGCGGGTGTCTCACCCTGGCGCATGGCCGATTCACTTCATCTGATGGCGCCGCGGCGCCGGGAGCACGCCAATGTCCATCCCCAGCCCCGACCGGTCCGAGCACCACCGCTCCCCCGCCCCGGTACACAACCTGCCGGTCCATGACGCCGCCGCCTTTCGGGTCTCAAGCGGGGTCAATCAGGGCGATCCGCTGGGCATTGCCACCGACCTGGTGCTCGAGGACATCTATGAACTGGACAAGACCGCCCGGCCCAGGCGCCTGGCGCTGACCGCCACCGACCATGGCGAGGCCTTTACCATCGCCCCCGACAGCGAGGTGGGACAGCCCGGCGCCCGGCTGTTTCTCGACAGCCTGCTGACCTTCATGGCCCCGCATGGCGCCACCATCGAGGTGCTGGTGCTGGTCGAGACCGACCCCGAGGGCATGATCGCCGGCACCTACCTGCACCCGCTCAGCCCGCTTGCCCCGGATACCGAGCATGCGCTGGTCACCATTGCCCGCGACGGCGCCCGCGACCGGCTGGCCCAGACCGCCTGCGTGTCGTTCGCCCGCGGCACCCATATCACCCTGGCCGACGGACGGCAGATCCCGGTCGAGGATCTGCGCCCCGGCGACCGGGTGCTGACCCGCGACAGCGGCCCGCAGGAACTGCGCTGGATCGGCATGCAGACCCTGCGCGCCACCGGCGCCTTCGCCCCGATCACCATCGCCCCCGGCGCGCTCAACAATACCGGCGAACTGACGCTCAGCCCGAACCACCGATTGTTCATCTATCAACGCACCGACCGGCTGGGCGCCGGCCAGCCCGAGGTCATGGTCAGGGCCGGCGCCCTGGTCAACGGCGTCACCGTGGTGCAGAGCGAAGGCGGCTTTGTCGATTATTTTCAGCTCCTGTTCGACAAGCACGAGATCATCTATGCCGAGGGGATCGCGGCGGAAAGCCTGTTTGTCGATCCCACCACCGGCCCGGCAGTGCCGCCCGATATCCGCGCGCGCCTGAAGGAAAGCGCCCGGCCGGTGAGCCCCGGGCGGGAACTGGAGCCGCGCGAGGCGCCAGGCCCGGACATGGTAGAACTGCTCAAACACGCCTCGGCCGGCTGACCCCGGCGCCGCCCGCACAACCCCGTTGCAGGCCGGCCGCGCCCCGGCTATATCCGCCGGATGCTGGACAAGACCGCTCATAACCGCCCTGCCCTGCCGCCCGAGATCGCCCGGCGCCGGACTTTCGCCATCATCAGCCACCCGGATGCCGGCAAGACCACCCTGACCGAGAAATTCCTGCTCTATGGCGGCGCCATTCAGCTGGCAGGCCAGGTGCGCGCCAAGGGCGAGGCCCGGCGCACGCGTTCGGACTACATGAAAATGGAGCAGGATCGCGGCATCTCGGTCTCGGCCAGCGCCATGTCGTTCGACTACGGGCGCTTTCGCTTCAACCTGGTGGACACGCCCGGCCACTCGGATTTTTCCGAGGACACCTACCGCACCCTCACCGCGGTGGATGCCGCGATCATGGTGATCGACGGCGCCAAGGGGGTGGAAAGCCAGACCCGCAAGCTGTTCGAGGTCTGCCGCATGCGCGACCTGCCGATCCTGACCTTTTGCAACAAGATGGACCGGGAAAGCCGGG
>CAZPDV010000226.1:261-3849 GCA_964585355.1 uncultured Aliiroseovarius sp. | reverse complement strand
GAGGCGCTCAAACGCATCGAGGCGACCGAGGCCGGGCTCACGATCGGCGCGGGCGTGACCCTTGCAGACATCGCCGCGCATCCCCTTGTTGCGCCCTATACCAGCGTCGCCGAGGCCGCCAGCGACATCGCCGCGCCGGGGCATCGCGCGGTGGCCACCCTGGGCGGCAATCTGTGCCTGGATACCAGATGCCTTTATTACAACCAGTCGCATTGGTGGCGCGAAAGCAACGACTTCTGTCTTAAATATCAAGGGGCTATCTGCCATGTCGCGCCCAAGGGAAACCGCTGTCGCGCGGCTTTTTCGGGGGATCTGGCCCCGGCGCTCATGGTGCATGGCGCCGCGCTTGAAATCGCCGGCCCGGACGGCACGCGGCGTGTTTCCCTGACCGATTTCTATGTCGAGGACGGCGCCGCCTTTCTGACCCTCACCCCCGGTGAGATACTGGTCGCCGTTCACCTGCCGCCACCGACCGGCCCCTCGGCCTATGCCAAGGTCCGCCTGCGCAAATCCATCGACTTTCCGCTGGCCGGCGTGGCCCTGGCGCGGACCGGCGCCGGTTTTGCCATCGCCCTGACCGGCACCAATTCCTGCCCGAAAACGGTCGATTTCGACGCGCCTTTCGTCAATGACGACAGCTACTTCACCGCGCTTGAAAAGGCCGTGCAAAAGGCCGCGTCACCGCAACGCACCTCAACCACTCAACCGCATTACCGACGCTTGTCCATTGCCGCTCTGGCGGCGCGAAAAGCGCGGGAACTGGCATGAGATCTGCCTTTCTTCTGTTCAGAAATATCCTGCGGGGGCGCGGGGGTGCAAAACCCCCGCTCTGCCCTACCGGCTGGCCGCCCGTTCATAAGCCGGGCGCGAGGACAGCCGTTTACCATAGGCCTTGAACGCGTCCAGCAGCGGGAATTTTGAAACCATCGCCCAGGGGACGCAATGGGCGGCGATGATGTCGGGCACGGTGATTTTCTCGCCGGTCAGGAAGGGGCCATCGCCCATGCGCTCCAGCAACACCTTTTGCGAGCGCTCGAACTCCCATTTCAATGAATCCTTGACCGCCGGCACCCGTTTTTCCTCGGGCAAAATGAACGAGTGGCGCGCCGCGGTCCACAGCACCGCATCCATTTCGTCCAGCACGAAATGCGTCAGCGCATCCTGGCGCGCCCGCTCCAGCGTGCCGGCGGGATATGTCAGCGCGCCGTGCTTGTCCGCCAGGAAGGTGATGATCGCGGTCGAATCGATGATCGCTTCGCCATCCACCAGCAGCACCGGCGCCTTGCCGGTGGGGTTATGGGCGCGCAATGCCTCCGAGCGCGGCGCCGCATCCAGGTGGCGATAGTCCAGCCCCAGCTCTTCCAGCATCCACAGCACCCGAAAGGCGCGGGTGTTTTTCGGCCCGATCACTTGGTACATTCAACGTCCTCCCATCATGGCAAGGCGGATGAGCGCCCGCTCCATCACTGCCATCTGGGGCGCCTTGGCGGCGGAGCGCAACTGCAAATCGGTTTCCACCAGCAGTTCCAGCGCCTTCTCCAGCCGCCTCACCCCCCATTTCGAGGCCTGCCGCACCATCCGGTCACGCGATTTGAAGTGCACCGGGGGGCGGGCGCGGGCAATGCCCTGGGCCGGGCCGCCGGGGTGGCTGGCGGCGGCGTGCAGCACCCGGAAATGTCGGGTTGCGCCAATGCACAGGCGCACCGGCGCCACGCCTTGCGCGGTCAGCCGGGCCAGCACCGGGCCGATATCGCCGGCCCGGCCTTCGGCGGCGGCATGCAGCACCTCGTCAAGCCCCGCCTCGGTCGAGGCAGGCGCTACCGCGGCCACGTCTTCAGGGCTCAGCGGGCTTGTGTCACTCTGCTTGTAAAGAGCAAGTTTTTCAATGGTCTGGCGCAGGTCGCCGGGGCCGATACTGCGCGACAGCGCCACCAGCTCGGCCATGGCTTCGCCGCTGATTGCGCTGATCCCGGCGCGCTTCAGGTCGGCCTCGATATCGGCGCGCGAGGGCGGGTCGTCATAGAGCCCCAGCGCCCGCCGCCCCGGCTGGCGTTCAAACAGCTTGCGCAGCGCGCTGCCCTTGCGCAGGGCCCCGGCCGTCACCACCACCTGGGCATCGCCTTGCTGCCACGCCTCCAGCGCCGGGCCGATCTGTCGGGCAAGCGCATCGGTCGCGCCCTCGACAAGCGCCACGCGTGGGCCGGGGAAAAACCCCTGCGCCTTGATCGCATCCGCCAGCAGGGCCGGATCCTTGCGCACTTCCGCCGCCTGAAGCCGGGTCAGGCGCATTTCTTCCTCGCCATTCGGGCCAAGGATGCCGGCAACGATGTCCTGCCGCTTGAGCGCCACGCGCATGGCGTCTGCGCCGAAGATCAGCAGCGCCGAATCGCTCATTCCGGCCAGTCCGGCGCGCCTGCGATCAGCCGGGTGGTCAACAGGTCCGCCAGCGCGACCATCAGCCGGCGATAGGCGTCGCGCTTGCTGCTGGCGGTCGAAACCGTGGTGCCCTGTTGCGAATACGAGGTGAACGAGGTGACCGCGCCCGCTTGCACCACCTTGCCGCTGGCAATTTCGGTCAGGGTAAAGGTGACGGTGCCAAAGACCTGGCTGCGCTGGGTCACGGCGCTTGCGGTGATGCTTGAAGCCTCTTCGCGGGTCTCGATCGTGTAGCCAAGCCGATAGCGGGCGCCCTGGGGCCGGCCCAGCCGTTGCTCCAGCCGCTTGACCAGCTCATAGCCGGCCTCGTCATCGGGGGCGTCAACCGCAATGGCGCCAGTGAGGCGCCGGCCCGCGCCGCCCGGCCCGTAAACCGGGGTAAACCCGCAGGCGCCCAGCGCCAGCAGCGAGGTCAGGAAAAGGCGGCGGTCAGATAACGACATTGATGATGCGCCCCGGCACGACGATGAGCTTTTTCGGCGCCCGTCCGTCCAGCGCCTTCTGCACAGCATGGTCCGCCAGCGCCAGTTTTTCAACCTCTTCACGCGGCAGATCCCTGGCCACGGTGATTTCCGACCGGCGTTTGCCGTTGATCTGAATCGGCAGAGTCACATTGTCTTCGACCAGCAGGGTCGGGTCCGCCTTGGGCCAGGCAACCTGTGCCACCAGCCCCTTGCCCCCCTGGCGCGCCCATATCTCTTCGGCCAGGTGTGGCGTGAACGGCGCCATCAGCTGCGCCAGCACCATCATCGCCATGCGCTGGGTATCGGGCTTGGCCTTTGATTTCTGCAGGAGATTGGTAAAGGAGTAAAGCCGCGCGATCGCCGCGTTGAAGCCGAAGCTTTCAATCGCCATGGTCACGTCGTGGATGGTCTTGTGCATGGCGCGAATCAGCGCTTCATCGTTCAGGTCGGCCACCAGGTCAATCTCGTCCACAGCGCTCTTGTCCATTTCGGCGATGCGCTCGGACAGGCTCCAGACCCGGCCCAGATGCCTGTGTGCGGCCTCGGCGCCGCTGGCGGTCCATTCCACGTCGCGCTCGGGCGGGCTGTCGGACAGCACGAACCAGCGGGCGGTGTCGGCGCCGTACTTTTCGACAATCGCCACCGGATCGACCACGTTGTTCTTGGATTTCGACATCTTGGCCGAGGG
>CAZPDV010000226.1:0-251 GCA_964585355.1 uncultured Aliiroseovarius sp. | reverse complement strand
GATCACCTCGACCTCCTCGCCGGTATCGCGCAGGAAGGCGCGGCCGTCCTTGATTTCCACCTCTTCCGGGTAGTGAAAAACCGGCCGCCCGTCGGCGTCGCGGGTCTGATAGATCGCGTGGGTCACCATGCCCTGGGTAAAGAGCGCGTCGAACGGCTCGATGCTCTTGGCCGGCAGGTGGCCGCACAGATGCATGGCGCGGGCGAAAAAGCGGCTATAGAGCAGGTGCAGGATGGCGTGCTCGATGCCGC
>CAZPDV010000225.1:371-3865 GCA_964585355.1 uncultured Aliiroseovarius sp. | reverse complement strand
GGCAACGCCCCAACGGTTTGCAGGGAATAGGCGCCGCCCTGCAACACATGCACGCCAAAGCCGACTGCAACCGTCAGGGTGGCAAGCGCAATCCCCCATGCCAGCCCCCGCGCCCATCTCCGACCGGCCCAGATGCCAACGCCGCCTGCAACATAGAAAAACCCGGCAAGGAAGTTGAACCAGACCACAAAGGGCACGAAATCGCCAACCGCCGCGCGGGCGCTGTCGGGGCCAAAGATCACGCTACCGCCTTTGAACACCGTTACAACACCAAAAACCAGCGCAACCGCGGCCAGCACCCGGCGTTTGGTGGGCGTGAGGGGAAAGGATGTCATGAGAGCCTCGCGAGTCGGTTAAGTTATAAATTAATAACTATGGATCGCCGTGCCATTTCACAAGCGCAAATTTGCCGCAGCGCAAAACCTGCCGAAAAATCGGATGCCGGCGCATTTCCCCGGTTGACCTCGCCGGCCCAACCGCCTCACATCGGCGCAAGGGAGGGGCCCATGCAAAAGCTGAAAGTTCTCGTGGTCATCGCCGACCAGTTCCGCGCCGATCTGTTGACCGGCGCCATGGCCGCGCATGTGGACCTGCCCAATATCCGCGCCTTTCAGGCCGATGCGACAAGCTTCGAGCGGCACTATTCCGTGACCAACCCCTGTGGCCCCTCGCGCGCCTCGATCCTGACCGGGCTCTACGCGATGAACCACCGCTCGGTGCGCAACGGCACCCCGCTGGCCGCCGGCACCCGCAACCTGGCGCACGAGGTTCGCAAGCTGGGCTATGAGCCGTGGCTGTTCGGCTATACCGACACCCCCCAGGACCCCACCGCCCTTGCCCCGGCCGACCCGCGCCTGAACAGCGAAGAAGAGGTGATGGACGGGTTCCGCGAGATGCTGGAGATGCGCCTGATGGAGAGCTTTCCCTGGCGCGCCCATCTCGGCCAGGCCGGCTATGACCTGCCCGATTACGCCCATTTCTATGACCCGATCTCGCCCGACCCGGCGCGCCCGCCGCGCCCGGATGACCCGCCCTTCTACCGGGCCGAACACTCCGATACCGCCTTTCTGACCGACCGGCTGCTGGCAGACCTTGCCGTGCACCGGGACAAGGCGTGGTTTGCGCTGGCCACCTGGATCCGCCCGCACCCGCCGCTGGTCGCCCCCGCGCCCTACAACAAGATGTACGACCCGGCCAGCCTGCCGCTGCCGCCGCGCCTGGCCAGCCCGGCCGACGAGGCCGCCGTGCACCCCTTCATGGCCGGTGCCATCCAGGCCCCGCGCATGCAGGACACGGTTACCGGCTGCCCGGTGGACGACATGTCGGATACCGACCTGCAAACCCTGCGCGCGGTCTATCTCGGGCTCGCCACCGAGGTGGACACGCATTTCGGCCGCATCCTCGACTGGCTGAAACAGACCGGCCAATATGACGACACGCTGCTGATCTTCATGGCCGATCACGGCGAAATGCTGGGCGAACATCACCAATGGGGCAAACAGACCCCCTATGAAAACGCCTGGGCGGTGCCGCTGCTGATCCGCGACCCGCGCCGCAAGGCCACCCATGGCACCCGCATCCGGGCCTTTACCGAAAGCACCGATATCGTCCCGACCATCCTTGACCTGCTGGGCGGGCCCATCCCCTCCGGCCTCGATGGCAGGTCGCTCAAACCGTTTCTCGATGGCGAAACCCCGCCCGACTGGCGCGATGCCGTGCACATGGAGCTCGAATATGGCGAGCCCGACGGCCCCACCGCCCGGAGCGCGGCAACCGGCACCGCGCTCAACCAGTCAAACCTGGCAATCCTGCGCGAGGAAACCTGGAAACTTGTGCATTTCAACGGCGGCCTGCCGCCGCTTCTGTTCAACCTGGAAAACGACCCGGACGAGCTTTGCAACCTGGCCCCGGACCCGGCCCATGCAGATCAGCTCCTGCGCCTGACACGCAAGCTCCTGTCCCACCGCATGGCCCACCAGAACCGCCGCCTGACCGGCTGGCGCATCGACAGGCACGGCCCGCGCGAATACCCGCAAAGCTGATGCCTTCATCTTTCCCGAAATACTCCGGGGGTCCGGGGGCAGCGCCCCCGGCCGGTCGCGGCGCCCCGCGCCGCGAAACCGCTCAGGCCGGCTCTGCCTCCATCAACTCCTGCCAGCGGTGACAGGCCACCTCGTGCTCGGTCCCGGAATGCGCCAGCCTGGGCTCCTCCTTGCGGCAGATGTCGATCGCAAAGGGGCACCGGGTCTGAAACTTGCAGCCCGGCGGCGGATTGGTCGGCGACGGAATCTCACCCTCCAGCTTCTGCGCCACTTTCGGGTCGTCCGGGTCAAGCGACGGGATCGCGCTGAGCAATGCCTTGGTATAGGGGTGGCGCGGCGCCCGGAACAATTCCCGCGTCGGCGCCGATTCCACCAGCCGCCCCAGATACATCACCGCCACATGGTCGCAGACATGCGCCACCACCGAAAGGTCGTGGCTGATGAACAGGAAGGTCAGGCCCATTTCCTTCTGAATATCCTTGAGAAGGTTGAGCACATCGGCCTGGATCGACACGTCCAGCGCCGCCACGCTTTCATCGGCCACCACGAAATGCGGCCGCGACACCAGGGCGCGGGCAATCGAGATCCGCTGCCTCTGACCGCCGGAAAAGGCATGCGGGAACCGGCGCAGATGCTCAAGGTTCAGCCGGCACTTGGCGGCAATCTCGCGCACCCGTTCATCGGTTTCGGCGCGGCTCGTGGTCAGGCCCATCACCTCCAGCGGCTCGGCAATGATGTCGCGCACGGTCATGCGCGGGGAAAGCGCGGCATAGGGGTCCTGAAAGATCAGCTGGCTGCGCTTGCGATAGTCCCTGATCTCGTCCTTGTCGATCTCGGTCAGGTCATAGGTAACGTCCTCGTCCCGGTAGCGCACGGTTCCGCGGCTGATCGGCACCGCTTTCAGACAGGCCCGCCCCAGCGTGGTCTTGCCCGAGCCGCTCTCCCCCACCAGGCCGAAAAAGCTGCCCCTGGGGATGTCCAGATCAACCCCCTCCACCGCCTTGACCACCGGGCGCGGACCGAACAGCGAGGTGCGCGCCAGCGGGAAATGCACGCTCAGGTCGCGCGCCTTGATCAGGATATCGTCGTCGTTGCTCATTTGCCCTCTCCCCCCTGGTCATACAGGTGGCAGGCGGCCCGGTGGCCGCTGGTGACATCGGTGAAACCCGGCACCCTGCGCTCGCAAACCGCGCCGATCTTCTCGGCGCATCGGGTGTGGAACACACAGCCGGTCGGGCGCTCCAGCGGCGAGGGGATGTCGCCGGGGATCGGCTCCAGCGGCTTTTCCAGATCCTCGAGATCAGGCAGCGCGTTGATCAGGCCGCGTGTATAGGGATGCGCCGGGTTCTTGATGACCTCGCGCACCGGCCCCTGCTCCACCAGCCGGCCCAGATACATCACCGCCACCTTGTCGGCGGTCTGGGCGATCACCCCCAGATCGTGGGTGATGAA
>CAZPDV010000225.1:0-361 GCA_964585355.1 uncultured Aliiroseovarius sp. | reverse complement strand
ATCCCCATGTGGAACTCGGCCACCAGGTCTTTCATCAGGTCGATCACCTGGGCCTGGATGGTCACGTCCAGCGCCGTGGTCGGCTCGTCGGCGATCAGCAATTTCGGTTTGGTTGACAGCGCCATGGCGATCATCGCCCGCTGGCGCATGCCGCCGGAAAGCTCGAACGCATATTGCCCGAAGCGCTGCGCCGCGTCCGAAATTCCGACGCGTTCCAGCATCTCGATCGACACGTCGCGCGCCGTCGCCTTGCTCATGCTGGTATGGATCAAAAGCTGCTCGACCATCTGGTCGCCGATGGTGATGGCCGGGGCGAAGGAGGCCATCGGCTCCTGAAAGATCATCGAGATCGCGCCGCCGC
>CAZPDV010000224.1:0-3866 GCA_964585355.1 uncultured Aliiroseovarius sp. | reverse complement strand
CCGGGGGCCGGGCTGACCGGCAGCCTGAAGGCCGCGCTCAAGCGGCTGGGCGAGCCGGTGATCCGCGCCGCCGTGGCCCGCGCCATGCGTGAAATGGGGGCACAGTTCGTGCTGGGCCAGGACATCGGCGCCGCCATGCGCCGGGCCGAAAAGATGCAGGCGGCGGGCTATACCTTTTCCTATGACATGCTGGGCGAGGCCGCCCGCACCGAGGCCGATGCCCGCCGTTATCATATCGCCTATGCCGAGGCGATCGCGGCCCTGGCGCCCCACTGCACCGCGCCGGACATCCGGGACAATCCCGGCATTTCGGTCAAGCTGTCGGCCCTGTTTCCCCGCTATGAGGTGGCCCAGCGCGACCGGGTGATGCGGGAGCTGGTGGCGCGGGTGCGGGCGCTGGCGGGGCTGGCCCGGGCCGCCGGCATGGGGTTCAACATCGACGCGGAAGAGGCCGAGCGGCTGCGCCTCTCCCTCGAGGTGATCGAGGCGGTGCTGTCCGACCCGGCCCTGGCCGGCTGGGATGGTTTCGGCGTGGTGGTACAGGCCTATGCGCCACGCGCGCGCCATGTCATCGACTGGCTCGAGGGCCTGGCCGGGCGGCTGGACCGGCGCCTCATGGTGCGGCTGGTCAAGGGCGCCTACTGGGATTCCGAGATCAAGCGGGCACAGGTGCTGGGCCTGGCCGGGTTTCCGGTCTTTACCGACAAGGCGGCGACGGATGCGAACTATCTGGCCTGCGCCCGCCAGTTGCTGGACGCCCCGCGCCTCTACCCGCAATTCGCCACCCATAACGCCCACACGGTCGCCGCCATCCTGCACATGGCCGGGGATGCCGCCTATGAATTTCAGCGCCTGCATGGCATGGGCGAACGCCTGCACCAGATCGTGCATGAGCGCCACGCCAGCCGCTGTCGCATCTATGCCCCGGTGGGCAGCCATCGCGACCTGCTGGCCTATCTGGTGCGCAGGCTCCTGGAAAACGGGGCCAATTCCTCTTTCGTCAATCAGATCGTCAACCCGGATTTCCCGCCTGAAAGCGTCGCCGCCGACCCCTTCGCCCAGCCTCTGGCAGACACCCCGCCGGTGCCGGCCGGGCCTGACCTGTTCCGCCCCGAGCGGAAGAATTCCCGCGGCTTCGACCTGAGCCATGAACCGGATCTGGCGCTGATCGATGCGGCCCGCGCGCCGTTTCGCAAGACGTTCTTCACCCCCGAAAGCCCCCTGACCGGGCCCGAGATCACCGTCAGAAACCCGGCCGATCCCTCTGACAAGGTTGGAAAAATTCGCTGGGCCAGCCAGGCGGACATCGCCGCGGCCATTACCCGCGCCCGCCCCTGGCCCCTGCCCGCAGCAAGGCGCGCGGCCATTCTCAGGCGGGCCTCGGAGCTTTTCGAGGACGATTTCGGCGTGTTTTTCGCCCTGCTGGCGCGCGAGGCCGGCAAGACCCTGCCCGATGCGGTCTCGGAACTGCGCGAGGCGGTGGATTTCCTGCGCTACTATGCCGCCCATGCCCCCGAAGCGCCTCCGGTCGGGCGCTTTGCCTGCATTTCACCATGGAACTTTCCGCTGGCGATCTTTACCGGCCAGGTTGCCGCGGCACTGGCCGCAGGCAATGCGGTGCTGGCCAAACCGGCCGAGCAGACCGGCCTGATCGCCGCCCATGCGGTGGCCCTTCTGCACCGGGCCGGGGTGCCCGAGGAGGTGTTGCAGCTACTGCCCGGCGACGGGCCGGTGGTGGGCGCGGCGCTGACCAGCGACCCCCGCATTGGCGGGGTGGCCTTTACCGGCTCGACCGAAACCGCGCTGACAATCCGCCGTGCCATCGCGCATCTGCCCCCCGGCGCGCCCTTCATCGCCGAAACCGGCGGCATCAATGCCATGGTGGTGGACAGCACCGCCCTGCCGGAACAGGCCGTGCGCGACGTGCTGAGCTCGGCCTTTCAAAGCGCGGGGCAGCGCTGCTCGGCCCTCAGATGCCTTTATGTGCAAGAGGATATCGCCGAGGAGTTTACCGAAATGCTGACCGGCGCCATGGCCGAGCTTGCCCTCGGCGACCCATGGGCGCTTGCCACCGATATCGGGCCGCTGATCGACAGCGAGGCCAGGGCCGATATTGCCGCCTATGTGGCCGGGGCGCGGGCCGAGGGGCGGGTGCTGGCCGAGCTTGCCGCCCCCGGGCGCGGCCATTTCCTGGGGCCGGTGGTGATCCGGGTGGCCGGTATTGACGACATCCCGCGTGAAGTCTTTGGCCCGGTCCTGCACCTGGCCACTTACCGGGCGGACGACCTGGAGCAGGTCCTGACGGCGATCAATGCCCGTGGCTATGGCCTGACCTTTGGCCTGCACAGCCGGATCGACGACCGGGTGCAACAGGTGGTGGAGCGGGTCCGGGCCGGCAACATCTATGTCAACCGCAACCAGATCGGCGCAGTGGTTGGCAGCCAACCCTTTGGAGGAGAAGGCCTTTCCGGCACCGGCCCGAAGGCGGGCGGGCCGCTTTACCTGCCCCGGTTCTGTGCCCGACCGGCGCCTGAACAGCCCCCGCGAACCGCCACCGAGGCGGCTCTCCCCGCCCCCGATCTCCAGAGCCTGGGCCGCACCCTGCGGGGCCTCGATCGCCCCGCCAACCGAAAGGTCACGACCCTGCCCGGCCCGACCGGCGAGATGAACCGCCTGACCACCTTTGCCCGCGCCCCCTTCCTGTGCCTGGGCCCCGGCGCCGAAACTGCCGCGGCCCAATGCAGCGCGGTCGAGGCGGCCGGCGGCATCGCCCTGCCCTGCCCCGGCCTTGACCCAGAGGTGCTTGTCAGCCTCGACGGCTTTGCCGGCGCGCTCTGGTGGGGCGGCGAGGGGCCGGCGCGTGCCCTGGTCCGGGCGCTGGCCGCCCGCAACGGGCCGATCCTGCCGCTGATCACCGGCCTGCCCGGCCCGGAAATCTGTCTGGGCGAACGCAGCCTGTGCGTGGATACCACTGCCTCGGGGGGCAATGCCGCCTTGATTGCCGGCGTGGCGAGGGGGGAAACCGCCCCTTGACCCGGCCGCGCGTTTCAGGCCAACCTGCCGCATGTTTCCCATCCGCGATCACAACCCCGCCAGCCGCACGCCTTTCGTGACCTATGCGCTGATCCTTGCCAATGTGGTGATTTTCCTGCTGATGATACCGGCGGCTGGCAGCCAGGAACAGCTTTACCGGCTGTATTACCAATGGGGGCTGGTGCCGCTCTGGGTCAGCCAGGGCACGCATCTGGGCGGGCTTTTTACCCATATGTTCCTGCATGGCAGCCTGCTGCACCTGGCCGGGAACATGCTGTTTCTGTGGATTTTCGGCGACAACCTCGAGGACGAGCTGGGCCATGTGGGGTTCAGCCTGTTCTACCTCGCCTCGGGCCTGGGGGCGGCGACGCTGCAAATGCTGGCCGACCCGACCAGCACCATGCCGATGATCGGTGCCTCGGGGGCGATTGCCGGGGTCATGGGGGGCTATCTGTTGCTGTTTCCCCGCGCCCAGGTCGATGTGCTGTTCGTTTTCGTGTTCTTCATCCGCATCCTGCCGGTGCCGGCATGGGTGATGCTGATCCTGTGGTTCGGGATGCAGCTTTTCAACGGGACCGTGACCCCGGTCAGCGATGGCGGGGTTGCCTACTGGGCCCATACTGGCGGGTTTCTGGTGGGGCTGATCTGGGTGCTGCCGCGGTGGCTGGGAAAGGGCGGGCCGGATTTCTGGGCGCGCAACCAGGGCCTGCCACCGCATCCGGCGGCGCAATACCGGATGGGTGTCAGCGACGTGCCCAGGGTCCGGCGCCGGCGGCGTTAGAGCATGTCGCCCCAGATCGGATTCGCCTGTGTTCCGAACCGAGGGCGTGCGA
>CAZPDV010000223.1:0-3870 GCA_964585355.1 uncultured Aliiroseovarius sp. | reverse complement strand
CGCCCGGCACCGCCGGGCAGCGCCTGCCTGCCCCCCGGCAGGCGCTTTTGCAAGGCTACAACGGGTTGCAACCGCACGATCCCGTCAAGCCGCCTCGCCATCTACATCGTTGCGCCACAAGCGCCAGCCCAGGCAGGCGCTGCCCTCTGTTCAGCCCCGCTCGAGCCAACCCGGCGCGAGGGCTCTAGCGCCGCGCCACCAGCGCGTTGTTGGCCCCGACGATGCGAATTTGCCGCGCCTTCGCCAGCCGGGTGTTGCTCACGAAATGCGCCACCAGGACCCGGCGCGAATAGGGCGTGCCCTGCCGGGTTGCCACCGGCGGCTCGCTGATCCGAAACACATAGGTCAGCACCCCGTCCACCGGCCGCTCGTCGTTTTCCGGCACCAGCTCGGCGTTCCAGTACCCCTGTCGCGGCGGCAGGCCCACCACCTGCAGGATCGCCCCGTCCGGCGCCCGCATGACCTTGAGCTCGGTGACCTGGGCGACCATCGGGCGCGGGTCCGCCGCATCGCCCCAACCGCCCTCCGGCGCCAGCACCACGCCCGCGTCACGCCCGCCGGAAAACCAGTTGAGCGGGTTGAGCTTGCTTGCACAGGCCGACAGCCCCAGAACAAGCGACAAGATCAGGATCAGACGGCCCGGCATGTTGTTCCCCCAGCTTTTCCCTCTGGGTATCCGAAAGCGCCGCCTTTGAAAAGGCCCGGGGGCTGGACCTTTCGCGCATGCCCACCTAAATAGCCGGGGCGCGCGCGCGCTTCAGGAGGACGACATGGCCAGCCAAGCATTCGAGGACATTGCCGAGGACTTTGCCTTTCTCGACGATTGGGAGGCCCGCTATGGCCACGTGATCGACCTGGGCCGCGCCATGCCGCCCATGGACGAGGCGCTCAAGGTGCCCGCCACCAAGGTCGAAGGCTGCATGAGCCAGGTCTGGCTGCACCCGGAAATTGCCGATGGCAGGTTCCATTTCCAGGGCGATTCGGACGCGCTGATCGTGCGCGGGCTGATCGCGCTCCTGCACGCGCTCTATGACGGGGTGCCGGTCGCGGAGGTGGGGAAAATCGACGCCGCCGCCGAACTGGCCCGGCTGGGCCTGAACGATCACCTGTCGGCGCAGCGCTCGAACGGGCTCAGGGCCATGGTCGAGCGTATCCGCAAGCTGGCCGCCGAAGCCGCCTGAGGGGGCCGGGCGCTCAGGCCACCGACGCCAGCGCCCGCGCCAGGTCGCCATAGCCGGTCAAGCGCCGCTCATAGGCAAGCCCCAGCCGCGCCGCCGCCGCGCGCGCCTTGCGGTCGATCGCCGCATCCTCGGTCTGGGCCAGATAGACCAGCTTTTCATAGGCGCCGAAATAGGCGTCGCGCAGCTCCGGGTGGCGGTCGAGCCCCAGCGGCCGGATCACGAAGGCCTCGAACTGCCGGGCCAGGAAATCGGTCAGGTAAAAGGTGGTGATCTCGTCCTCGGCATGGGCGGCAAAGCGGTCGTTGCCCTCGAAAAAACTGTAGCAATGCGGCCCCTCGATCATCGCCACGCCCAGCCGGGCACAGGTCTTTGCCAGCGCGCCGCCAGTGCCGCAATCGGCATAGGCCACAAAGATGTTTTCGTAATCATTCCGGTGCTTTGCAATCAAATCCTCAACCCCCGCCGCGATCTTTTCGGGGCTGTTGTGCCAGATCGCCGGCAGGCAGGTCAGGTCCATGTGCCGCCAGCCATTGGCGCGGATCAGGGCGGTGATTTCATGGGCCAGCGCGCCGCAGGCCACGATCAGGATCCGCCCCGCGCCCGCCGCCGCCAGCCCCTCGCGGGTCAGAATATCGTCCTCGAGCCTCATGCTCTGACCGCCATCACCGCGAACCGGCCGGGCAGGAGCGGGCAGGGGCCGTAGCTGTCCAGAAGCGTGGCCTCGAACCCGAATCCCCGGGCGATTCCCAGCGCCTCGTCGGGGCTGAACAGGCGCTGATGATGGGTTTCGCGCTCAACCCCGGCATGGGTTTCGATGAAAATCCGCCGGGTCAGGCTGACCCCCTCGATCCGGGTCTGAACACTCATCCGCCAGCCGGGGCCGCCCAGGTCATTGTCGCCGGGCGGCGTATCCGGCCCCGGCAGGTCAAACAGCACCACCCCGCCGGGGGGCAGCGCCCGCGACAGGTTGCGCAGGCAGGGCGCCAGCGCCGCCGGGGCATAGGCCAGCACCTCGCCCAGGGCGGTGACGGCGGTGGTGCCGGGGGGCGGGAGCGCGCTGGCGGCGCAGTCCTGGCGGGCCGTGACCCCGCGCGCCTGGGCGGCCTCTATGAAAAACGGACTTATATCAATGCCTTCTCCGGCAATCTTCAGGTTGGCCGCATGGGCCAGCCAGCGCCCGTCGCCACAGCCCAGGTCAAACAGGCGCGGAAGCGCGGCGCTCTCCCTGACCCGCGCGGCAAGCCAGTCGAAGGCGGGGGCGAACTGCCCGGCGAAACGCTCGGCATGGATATGCGCAAGCACCTTGCCGTAAAGCGGCGCGCGGGGGCGGACGGCCCGGTTCACTGGCCGCGCCCCTTGCGCAGGGCGTTGAGCGCCACGCTGGCCAGCAGCAACAGCGGCACCAGGGCGCGCAGCACGGTGCCGTCCAGCGCCTCGGCGCGAATCGCCAGCACCACCACCCAGATGCTCAGCCCGGCAGCGGCGATCACCAGCATCAGCAAAAAGACGAACTTTCCCCGTGACATCCTGCTCCCTTTCCCGGCGCCAGAATGCCTGCGCCGCGGGCAAAAGAAAAGCCCCGGAGCGGCCCGGGCCTTGACGCGCGGGCAGTGGCGGTTTCTTCTGACAGACACAGGAGGGCCCGGCATGCGCGACGATTTCTTCACCCCGGTTTCGGGCTTCGATCTGCCCCGCTTTGCCGGCGTGCCCACCTTCATGCGCCTGCCGCATGTGGATTTCGCCCATCCCCGCTTTGCCGAGGTCGAGATCGGCCTGATCGGCGCGCCGTGGGACGGGGGCACCACCAACCGCCCCGGTCCGCGCCACGGGCCGCGCGCCCTGCGCGATGCCTCGACCATGATCCGGGCGCAGAACGGCGCCACCGGCATCCGGCCCTTCGAGGCGGCGCGCTGTGCCGACCTGGGCGACGTGGCGCCGAACCCGGCCTCGATCGAGGACAGCCTTGCGCGCTTTACCGCGTTCTATTCCAGGGTGAAGCAGGCCGGGATCCGGCCGCTGACCGCGGGCGGCGACCACCTGTGCAGCCTGCCGATCCTGCGGGCGCTGGCGGCCGAGCGCCCGCTTGGCATGGTGCATTTCGACAGCCATACCGACCTTTTCCATTCCTATTTCGGGGGCGAGATGTACACCCATGGCACCCCGTTCCGCCGGGCGGTGGAGGAGGGGCTTCTGGACCCCGCGCGGGTGGTGCAGATCGGCATTCGCGGCACCGCCTATGATGACGAGGACCGCGATTTTGCCCGCGCCGTCGGCATCCGGGTGATCCCGATCGAGGAATTTCATGCCCGCGGGCCGGCCGATGTGATGGCGGAGGCGCGCGCCATCGTCGGCACCGCGCCGGTCTATGTGAGCTATGACATTGATTTCATTGACCCGGCCTTTGCCCCCGGCACCGGCACGCCCGAGGTCGGCGGGCCGAACAGTTTTCAGGCGCTGGAAGTGGTGCGGGCGCTGGCCGGGCTGGAGATTGTCGGGGCGGACATGGTGGAGGTGTCGCCGCCCTTTGATCTGGGCGGGGCGACGGCGTATCTGGGCGCCTCGGTGCTGTTTGAATTGCTCTGCGTCATGGTCTGAATATGCGTCATTGAAATCGGGTAAAACGCAAGGGTCGCGCCGACCCCGAGGGCGGGCAGGGAGAGGCAGGCGAAGGAATTTCCTTGAAAAGCAG
>CAZPDV010000222.1:0-3880 GCA_964585355.1 uncultured Aliiroseovarius sp. | reverse complement strand
AAGGGTCAGCCCGCGCGGGAACAGTTCGCGGAAGATCACCCGCTCGTTGAAGCCGGGCGCCACCCGAAACCCGATCCGCCTGGCCAGCTCATCAAGGGCGCGACCCATCTTTTCCTTGTTGACCATGCGCTGGGCGCCAAGCCGGTTGCGCAGCACCACCCAGTCGATCGGCTTGAGCCCGGCCCGCGCCCGCAATTGCCGCGCGTTCCAGACCATTTCGGAATAGACCGAGGGGCCGATGATCTTGCCGGTGGCCGGGTCGGTATGGGCCAGCAGGTCGAAATCGACAAAGCTGTCATTGAGCGGTGTCACCAGCGTATCGGCCAGCGAATGGGCGACCTGGCTGAGCCGCGTATGCGAGCCGGGGCAGTCGATCACGATGAATTCGCTGTCGCTCTCCATCCCGGCCACGGCCATGGACAGGCGGCGGTCATAGGGGTTTTCGCCGGGCTCGAGCTGGCTGCGGTCAATCTCCGGCAGGTCGCGATAGGCCGGCGTCGGCAGGTCGATCCCCTCCCGCGCCAGGGTGACCTTGCGGTTTTCGATGAAGCGGCCAAAGCTGCGTTGGCGCAGGTCCAGATCCAGCACGCTGGTCTTGTGCCCCATGCGGGCAAGCGCGGTGGCAATATGGATCGAGACGGTGGATTTTCCCGCCCCGCCCTTTTCGTTCCCGACGACGATGATATGCGCCATTCTTTACCCCGATACCTTTTTAGCGGCCGTCATGCCATGGCTGCGGCCCTGTGGCCACTATATGTTGTGTCCGCACCAGAGAAAAGCCGGGTTTTGGGGGACGCAAGATAAATGAGGACAGGCCCTGGAATATCTCGAAGCGCCTTGAAACTTGCCATGCAAACAAAAACGCCGCGCGGGTTTCCCGGCGCGGCGCTGATCGCGAAAGGCGACAGGGTTCAGAAGCCCAGGCCTTCGTATTTCTTCTTGAACTTGGAGACGCGCCCGCCGGTATCCATCAGCCGGGTGCCGCCACCGGTCCAGGCCGGATGCACCGAGGGGTCGATATCGAGCTGCATGGTGTCGCCCTCTTTGCCCCAGGTCGATTTCATCTGGTAGGTGGTGCCGTCGGTCAGCTTGACCTCGATCATGTGATAGTCGGGGTGCAGGTTCTTTTTCATGACCGCTCTCCTCAGGCTTTTTTCGGTTTGTAATGGGTGTCTTCGGCGATCCGGGCCGATTTGCCCCGGCGCGAGCGCAGGTAGTAGAGCTTCGAGCGGCGCACCCGGCCGCGGCGCACCACGGTGATCGAGTCGATATTGGTCGAATAGAGCGGGAACACGCGCTCCACCCCTTCGCCGAAGCTGATCTTGCGCACGGTGAACGAGCCGGCGATGCCATTGCCGTTCTTGCGCGAGATGCAGACGCCTTCGTAATTCTGCACCCGCGAGCGCGAGCCCTCGGTCACCTTGTAGCCCACGCGGATGGTGTCACCCGCCTTGAAATCGGGAATGTCCTTGCCAAGCGCGGCGATCTGCTCGGCTTCCAGTTCTGCGATCAGGTCCATCTGTCGCTCCTATGTTGCTTGCGGTTGATCCGCAAAGGTGGCGCGGCCTCAGAGCTCTTGGTCTTCTTCCGGGTCCCTGTTGTGCGCTGCACACCAAGCCCGCCAGAGGTCAGGTCGTCGTTTCTTCGTCAGCCTTTCGGCCATCTGCCTGCGCCAGTCGGTGATCTTCGCGTGATGGCCGGAGAGAAGCACTTCCGGTATCATGCGACCCTTCCAGACCGCAGGCTTGGTATATTGCGGGTGCTCAAGCAAAAAATCCGAGAACGATTCGTCCTCGGTCGATGCCTGATTCCCGATGACGCGCGGTATAAGGCGAACCGTGGCATCTATCAAGGCCTGCGCGGCAATCTCTCCGCCGGTCAGGACGAAATCGCCCAGCGAGACCTCCTCGATGGCATATTCTTCCAGCACGCGCTCATCCACCCCCTCGAACCGGCCGCACAGCAGGGTCACGCCCTCGGCCCGGGCCAGGCGCTCGGCATCGCGCTGGGTAAAGGGGCGGCCGCGCGGGCTGAGATAGATCACCGGCCAGCGGGTGCGATCATCGGGCGTGCCCTCTGCCGCCACCTCCAGCGCGCGGCCCAGCACATCGGCGCGCAAGACCATGCCGGCGCCGCCGCCTGCGGGCGTGTCATCGACATTGCGATGCTTGCCCTCGCCAAAGGCGCGCAGGTCGATGGGGGTGAGGCTCCACAGCCCGTCCTTCAATGCCCGCCCGGTCAGGCTTTCGCCCAACACACCAGGAAAAGCCTGTGGAAACAGGGTGATGACCCGCGCCTCCCAGGCGCCGGGCCGGGCGCGCTCGGCCATCAGGTCGCGCGGGCGGGCGCTCACCTGCACCTTTTTCAAGCCGTGCGAACGGGGCGTTTTCGGGTCAGTCATGCAGATACTCTCCGACAATCAGCAGCGGCGTTTGCGGCGATTGTATCAGCTCGATCACCCCGGCTGCGATTTTTTCGTCCGTCAGCCAGCGGCGGCTGCCCCGGTGCTGATCCCAGGCCAGAACCGCGATCTGGCGGGAAATGTCGCCGCGCGGCGCCGGGTCGAGCCTGTCGCGCACAGCCCTGTCCACCGATCGGGAATTATGCACCCGGATCGAGCGGCCACCGGGCAGCAGCGTCTCCTCCAAAGGGGCGGTCAGCCACAGGCCGTCGCGATGCAGCCAGCTGACAACAAGGTCGAATTCTTGTTCCAGCACGGGCGCGGCACTGGCCTTGTCGGTCCAATCCAGGCGGGCGGGCGTGGCGCCGATCTGCGCGGCCAGGGCTGCGGGCGCGCGCGCGGCCAGCACCAGCTTTTCGCTGCGAGGGGCCAGATGCCGCGCCACCGCGGCCAGCATCCCGGTTGCGCCTACCATCAGGACCCGGCCGAATGTTTCAGCCATTTTCCGCGTCCTCCAGCAATCGCTTTTTCGCCGCCTTCAGCGCGGCGCGGCTGCCGCCCCGGCGGTTGAGCGCCAGAAATTTCTCGCGCAAGTCCTTGTCTTGTCCGGTATTGGCCCGCCTTGCCGGCTTCAGGCCGGCGCGCGCTGCCTCGGGCACCCCCACCAGGTCCAGCACCGCCTCGGCCGGCCCGTGCGGGTGGTCGGCCCACTCCTCCAGCGCCGCCGTCACCACCGGGATCGGCGCCAGCGCGCCGCGCATCCGTTGCGCCTCCTCCTCGGGGCTGGCCAGCGCCGGAAACCGGGCGCGGAAGGTCGCAAAATCGTCGGTCAGCCGGATCGAGCGCAGCAGATGGCCGTGGACGCTCCTGATCCATGCCTCGCGTTCGCGGGTCGTGTAAAAGAACGTGATCTCCACATCCCGCCCAAATCTGCGCTGCAATTCCGCGATGATCACCTCGGCCAGGCGCAGGGCAGGGCGGAAATACGAGGTCATCGTCGCGCCGCCCAGCCGCCGGTGCCCCGGCATGCCGCCGGAAAAGGTCTCGCGCGACAGCACGATGGTGCCCCCCTCCGGTACCTCGGCCAGGAACCGGCGCAGCGCCCTGCGGAACCTGCCAAGCCGCCAGGGGAAGGGCCGTTGCGCATAGATCCGCGCATGTGCCCCGGCGCCGCGAAAGGCGCTCTTGCCGTAATAGCGCAGGGACGGGGCAAGCATCCCTTTGTTTTCGCTCAGAAAATCCTGCAAGCTCGTGGTCCCGGTCTTGTGAAAACCGGCATGGACGATGACCCTGGTGGGCGCGCGGCTCATTTGGGGAACACCCCTTCGGGCGGGTCGGCGATCAGGCGCCCGGCGGCCAGGTCCACGGTGGGCACCGCAGCGCGGGTAAACGGCAGCAGCGCCGGGTTTTTCAGCCCCGGCCCGGTGATTTCCAGATAGTCGCCGGCGCCGTGGTTCTCGACCGCCGCCACCCGGCCCA
>CAZPDV010000221.1:0-3912 GCA_964585355.1 uncultured Aliiroseovarius sp. | reverse complement strand
TGGATAAACGCGAGGATGGCGGCTATGTCACCCCGGTCGAGGCCGCCGGCGACTTCGCCACCTTCGTCAGCCGCATCCGCCAGGACGTGACCGTGGAGAACGGCCTGAACCTGTGGTGCGTGAGCGACAACCTGCGCAAGGGCGCGGCGCTCAACGCGGTGCAGATCGCGGAATTGCTGGGCCGCGAGGTGTTGCAGAAGGGCTAAAGACCGCCCGCCGGCCCCGCCGGGCAGCGCCCGACCCGCCCCCAAGGCGGGCGCTTCACGCCCACCCCGTGCCCGGCCTGCCCTCTGGAGCATTACTTTGCCCTGTTCCCCGGCATCTCCTACACCTCCACGAACCGGCCCTCGGTGGGGTCATAGACCTCCAGCGTGCCCTCGCCGATATCGTTCCACAGCCCGTGCAGCGTCAGGCGCTCGTCCTTGACCGCCTCGGCCACGAAGGGGAAGGTCATCAGGTTGTCGAGCGACACCAGCACCGCCTCGTGTTCAAGCGCGCCGGGGTCCACCGGCTTGTCCGGCCCGCCCAGCCGCCGGTAGCCGGGCCGCAGCAGGTCCATCCAGCGGCCGACATAGCTTGACTTTTCGGCAAGCTCGGGGGCGTTGCCGGTGCACATGGCGTGCAGGCCGCGCACCCCGCCGCAATTGGAATGCCCCATGACGATGATATGCGCCACCTTGAGCGCCGTCACCGCATATTCCACCGCCGCCGAGGTGCCGTGATGGCCGCCGTTGGGTTCATGCGGGGGGACCAGGTTGGCGATGTTGCGGTGGATGAAGAACTCGCCCTGATCGGCGCCGAAAATCGTGGTCGCCTGTACCCGGCTGTCGCAGCACGAGATGATCATGGCGCGCGGCCGCTGGCCTTCCTCGGCAAGGTGGCGGTACCAGGCCTTGTTGTTCGCATAGCCGGTAGCGCGCCAGCCCTGATAGCGCGTCACCAGATATTCCGGCAATGGTTTGGCGTATTGCATGACATTCTCCGCCCGATCTGGCGCCGGTTTAGCCTGCATTTGCAAAAACTTCGAGCGATATTTCGCCCGCGCCGGCCGCCTGCGGAAACCATTTGTTGAGGTTCTGCGCCCATGATGCCCGAACGCATGGGGCGTGGACAAGGGTGCTGAGGCACAAGAGGGTGAGAACGTGGGTGAGATCATACATCTGAGGCCGGAGGAGCCGGTGCGGCTTGACCGGGATCAACTGGAACTGCTGGTGCTGCAAATGGGGCCGGTCGGGGCCGATCAGCTGGTCGGGCATGCGATGGAGGAACTGGCGGTGCTGCTGGCGCGGCTCGAACGCCACCATCGCAGCGGCGCCATTGCCGAGGTCGAACAGGCGGTGAAGGGGCTGATCGCCATTGCCCGCCAGACCGGCATGACCACGCTGGCACGGATCGGCCGCGACGTGCTGTCGCTGATCGACAGCCATGACGGGCCGGCCTATTGCGCCGCCCTCGCGCGCCTGGTGCGGGCCGGGGAAAGCTCGCTGGTGGCCGTGTGGGATTTGCAGGACATGACCGTGTGAAACCGGCGCTGGGCCCTTTCCCGGCCCATTCCCGGCACCATTCCCCTTGCAGTCAGGGGCAACCGCGTTACTCTCGCCCCAATTCCAACCCGAGAGGCCGCCATGACCCTGAAATTCGCCCCCGCCGACGCCCCTTCCCTGCCGCTGCACGTGGTCCCCGAAGGGGGGCTTGACGCCGTTCTTGCCGGCTGCAGCGGCGCACAGAAACGCTGGATCGAGGCCAGCGGCTTCACCCCCCGGCTGGGCAAGGTCCTGGTGGTGCCGGGGGATGATGGTGCCCCGGCCATGGCGCTGGTCGGCTGGGGCGACAAGCAGGCCCGTGCCCGCGGCCGCTTTCACCTGGCGGCGGCCCGGGCACAGCTTCCCGCCGGCGCCTGGCACCTGGTCGGCCCGCTTGCCGGGCGTGACCTGGACGAGGCCGCGCTTGGCTGGCTGCTGGCGGGCTATCGCTTTGACCGCTACCGCGACGCTGCCGCGCCCGAGGCCATGCTCAAGGCCCCCGCCGGGGTAAATGCGCCCCGGCTCGAGGTGATCGCCGCCGGCGAGGCGCTGACCCGCGACCTGATCAACACCCCCACCAACGACATGGGCCCGGCAGCGCTTGAGGCCGCCGCCCGCGATCTGGCACGGGAATTCGGCGCCAGCCTCCACAGCACCGAAGGCGCGGCGCTGCTTGAAAACAACCTGCCGCTGATTCACGCGGTGGGCCGGGCGGCAAGCGAGGCGCCCCGGCTGATCGACCTGGCCTGGGGCACGAAGGGGCCGCGCCTGACCCTGGTGGGCAAGGGCGTGTGTTTCGACACTGGCGGGCTCAACCTCAAGCCCGGCGCCTCGATGGGCCTGATGAAAAAGGACATGGGCGGCGGCGCCACGGTGCTGGGGCTGGCGCGCATGATCATGGCGCTGAAGCTGCCGCTGCGGCTGCGGGTGCTGATCCCGGCGGTGGAAAACAGCGTCTCGGCCGGGGCGATGCGGCCCGGCGACGTGCTGCCAAGCCGGGCGGGCCTGACCGTCGAAGTCACCAATACCGACGCCGAGGGGCGGCTGGTTCTGGCCGACGCGCTGGCACTGGCGGACGAGGAGAAACCGGATCTGCTGGTCTCGATGGCGACCCTGACCGGGGCGGCGCGGGTGGCGGTCGGCCCGGACCTGGTGCCGTTCTATGTGCGCCCCAGGCGGCTGGCCAAGCGCCTTGGCAAGGCCGGGCGCCGGGTGCGCGACCCGCTGTGGCAGATGCCGTTCTGGGACCCGTACGAGCCCCTGCTCGAACCCGCGATTGCCGATCTCGACAACGCCCCCAAGGGCGGTTTTGCCGGCTCGATCACCGCCGCGCTGTTCCTGCGCCGCTTCGTGCGCGAAAGCCCGGCCTATGCGCATTTCGACATTTACGGTTGGCAACCCAAGGCCGCCCCGGCCCGCCCGGTGGGCGGCGTTGGACAGGCGGCGCGGGCGCTGCTTGAAGCCCTGCCGAAGCTGCTCGATCTGTGAGCGATCCGCGCAGCACCCCGGCCAATGGGCGCGTGGCCCATGCCCGCCTGCGGGGCCGGCACCCTGCCCCCCGCTTCAGCACCGGCAACTGGCGGCGCGTCATCGCCCCGACCGCGCCGCTGCTGGCCAGCCCCGGCGGCGCGCGCAACCGCGAGCTTCTGCTGGGACAGCGTTTTCTGGTGCTGGACGACCATGCCGGCTTCAGTTTTGGCGAGGCCGAACGCGACGGCTATGTGGGCTACCTGCCCAGTGCCGCGCTTGGCCCCGACACCGCCCCCAGCCACCGGATCGGCGCCATCCGCTCCTATGCCAAACAGGTGCCGGCGCTCAAGGATACCGGCCCGCAGCTGCTGCTGAGCTTCGGGGCCGAGCTGCACGTCACCGGCCAGACCGACGCCTGGGCGCATACCACCATCAACGGCGCCGAAATGTTCGTGCCCATGGCCCACCTGGTGCCGCTCGCCCCCCCGGCCAGCGACCCGATCAAGGTCGCCCGGATGTTCCTGGGCACGCCCTATCTGTGGGGCGGCAATTCGGCGCTGGGGATCGACTGTTCGGGCCTGGTGCAGGCGGCGCTCCTGGCCTGCGCCATCCCCTGCCCCGGCGACAGCGATCAACAGCAGGCCAGCCTCGGCACCCCCCTGCCCGAGGGCACGCCATTACAGGCCGGCGACCTGCTGTTCTGGGCTGGCCATGTGGCGCTGTGCACCGATGCCCACCACATCATCCACGCCAATGCAACCCATATGGCGGTGGTCGAGGAAAACGCCGCCGCCGCCATCGCCCGCATCCAGGCCGCCGGCGACGGCCCGGTGACCGCCCATAAACGGCTCTGATCCCGCCGGCGGCTTCTTCTGTTCAAAAATATCCTCGCCGAAGGCATGAAATCCCTGCCCGGCGG
>CAZPDV010000220.1:0-3919 GCA_964585355.1 uncultured Aliiroseovarius sp. | reverse complement strand
AGAGCCTCTTCAGCGGAAACGGAGAGGCGCCCGAGGCGGGCGCCTTAGGCCTGAAAATCGGCGGGTCAGCGTCGGGTGAGCTTCCACATCCCCGGCACCAGCAGCGCCGCAATGGCCAGCTTGATCAGGTCGCCCGCCAGAAAATTCAGCATGCCGTATTGCAGGACCCAGCCCAGCCCCTTGTCGGCGCCAAACAGCACCGCCATCCAGCCAAGGCCGAAGGCATAGATCACCGCCATGCCGGCCAGCATCATCCCCGCCATGCCGGCAGCCGAGCGGTCAAGCCCACGCCGCGCCAGCGCGCCCATCAGCCCCGCCGCAGCGGCAAATCCCACGAGGTAGCCGCCGGTCGGCCCGGCCAGATAGGCAAGCCCGGCATGGTCGCCGGCAAATACCGCCACGCCAGCCGCGCCCAGCGCCACATAGCCCGCCAGCGTCGCCAGCCCCAGCCGCGCGCCATAGGTGGTGCCAATCAGCAGCACCGCCAGCGTCTGCAGCGTCATCGGCACCGGCCACATGGGCACCTTTGCCTTGGCCGCCAGCACCATGGCCAGGATCCCGGCCGCCACCAGCAGCACCTGCCGTGCCCGCGCCCGGTCGGCGCCCAGCACCTCGACCAGCACCTGTTTTTCCGCCGTCGTTGCCATTGTCGTCGCCATCCTGGCCCCCTCTGGTTAAATCTTCGTTACCGCCTTTTGCCCCAGCCCCGGCCCCCATGCAAGCCTGTCAGCGCCGATAGTCGGTGATCATGGTCGTGTCCGACGCCACGTCCTTGCGCCGCCAGATCGCCCGCCAGCGCGGCCAATGGGTGAAATTGTAGCTGAGCTCGTCACTGATACCGTCCGCTTCGTGCCAGGCGGTGGCGACCGGGCCGACAAGGCCGAGATGGTGAAAATGGCTGCCATCGGCAAGGTACAGGTCCGCCCCCGCCCCCTGCCGCTGCCACAGCATCTGGCCGGCGCGGCCATTGAGCCGCAGCTCGCAGGCTTCCTCGTAATGCAGGCCCTGCGGCACCGGGCGGAAGCGGGCGATGCCGTCGAATATCTGCCCATGCCCCGGCCCTGCCCCTTCGAGCCGGCGGGAAAACCGCCAGCGGCCGACAAAATCCGCAAGTTCCGGCATCGCGCCCCCCATGCCTTGCCGTGCCCCTGCTGCCAGTCTATGAGAAGCCCGTCTGCCCTTCAAACCAAAAGGCCATGCCATGATCCCCCGCTATTCCCGCCCCGAAATGGTTGCCATCTGGAGCCCCGAGACCAAGTTCCGCATCTGGTACGAGATCGAGGCCCATGCCTGCGATGCCCAGGCCGAGCTGGGGGTGATCCCGCGCGAGAACGCGGCGGCGGTCTGGAAGGCGAAAGACGTGGCCTTCGACGTGGCCCGGATCGACGAGATCGAGGCCGTGACCCGCCATGACGTGATCGCCTTTCTCACCCATCTGGCCGAGATCATCGGCCCCGAGGCGGCCCGCTTCGTGCACCAGGGCATGACCTCGTCAGACGTGCTCGACACCACCTTCAACGTGCAGCTGGTGCGCGCCACCGATATCCTGATCGCCGACCTTGAGGCGCTGCTGGCGGCGCTCAAGAAGCGGGCCTTCGAGCACAAGATGACCATCCGCATCGGCCGCAGCCACGGGATCCATGCCGAGCCCACCACCATGGGCCTGACCTTCGCGCGCTTTCATGCCGAGATGGCGCGTAACCTCGAGCGGCTCAAGCGCGCCCGCAAGGAGGTGGCGACCGGCGCCATTTCCGGCGCGGTGGGGACGTTCGCCAATATCGACCCGGCGGTGGAGGCGCATGTCTGCAAGGCCATGGGGCTTGAACCCGAGCCGATTTCGACCCAGGTCATTCCGCGCGACCGGCATGCGGCCTATTTCGCCACCCTCGGCGTGATCGGCGCCTCGATCGAGAACATCGCCACCGAGATCCGGCACATGCAGCGCACCGAGGTGCTGGAGGCCGAGGAGTTCTTCTCGAAGGGGCAGAAGGGATCCTCGGCGATGCCGCATAAACGCAACCCGGTCCTGAGCGAAAACCTGACCGGGCTGGCCCGGCTGATCCGCATGAGCGTGGTGCCGGCCATGGAAAACGTGACCCTGTGGCACGAGCGCGACATCTCGCATTCCTCGGTCGAGCGCAATATCGGCCCGGACACCACCGTCACGCTCGATTTCGCGCTGGCGCGGCTGACCTCGGTGGTGGAAAAGCTGGTGATCTACCCGGACAACATGCTGGCCAACATGAACAGGTTTCGCGGCCTCATTCACAGCCAGCGGGTGCTTCTGGCCCTGACCCAGGCGGGCGTGAGCCGCGAGGACGCCTACAGGATGGTGCAGCGCAATGCCATGAAGGTCTGGGAAGAGGGCAAGGATTTCCGCGAGGAACTGCTGGCCGACCCGGAGGTGACGGCGGTGCTCTCGCCCGAGGAGATCGAGGACAAGTTCGATCTTGGCTATCACACCCGGCAGGTCGATACGATCTTTGAGCGGGTGTTTGGCAAGGCCGGCTGAGGTCGCCCCGGCTGGGGACCATCGCGGCGCTGGAGCGCGTCAAACTTGTTTGGCGAGGCCGGGTGAGGTCGCCCCGGCTGGGGGCGCTGCCCCCAGACCCCCGGAGTATTTGCAGAAAGATGAAGGGGGGCGCCGAAAAATTTGCGATGCGTAACCGGCTGTTAAGGCCTGTCTGGCAATCTGGCGCAAACGGGTCAGGAGGATGGCGTGTCGGGCGCTTTGGCAACTTTGGGCGATCTGGGCAATGGCGATGATCTGCCGGCACTGGCGGATCCGGGCGCAGGCACGCCGGCACCGGCGCCGCGGCCGCTTACCAGGCGACAGAAGGCGGCGATCATCGTGCGCCTGCTTCTGGCCGAAAAGGTCGAGCTCAACCTGGCCACCCTGCCCGAAGAATTGCAGGAATTGCTGACCATCGAAATGGCGCAGATGCGGTTTGTCGATCGTGCCACCCTGCGCGCGGTCGTGGATGAATTTGTCGCAGAGATCGAGGATATCGGCCTGGCTTTCCCCTCCGGGCTGGAAGGGGCGCTTGGCCTGCTCGATGGATCGATCTCGGCCGCCACTGCCGCGCGTATCCGCCGCCAGGGCGGGGTCAAGATCACCGGCGACCCGTGGGAGACCATATCCGGGCTGGACCCGGCCCGGCTGCTGCCGGTGCTGGAGCAGGAAAGCACCGAGGTGGCGGCGGTCCTGCTTTCCAAGCTCAAGGTCTCGAAGGCGGCGGAATTGCTGGGCATGTTGCCCGGCCCCCGGGCGCGCGAGATCACCTATGCCATGTCGCTGACCGGATCGGTTTCGCCGGAAGTGGTCGAGCGCATCGGCCGGGCCCTGGCCGAACAGCTGGATGCCCAGCCCGCCACCGCGTTTTCCGAAGGGCCGGTGGAGCGGGTGGGGGCGATCCTCAACTTTTCGCCGGCCGCCACCCGCGACGAGGTCTTGCAGGGGCTGGAGGAGGACGACGCGGTTTTTGCCGGCGAAGTGCGCAAGGCGATCTTTACCTTCGCCAATATTCCACAGCGCATCGACCCGCGCGACGTGCCCAAGATCACCCGCGGGCTCGACCAGGCGCAGCTCATCACCGCCCTTGCGGCGGCCACCGGCGACTTGCAGGAATCGGTCGATTTCATTCTTGGCGCCATGTCCAAACGCATGGCCGAACAGATCCGTGAAGAGATGGAAAACCTTGGCACCGTCAAGCCGGCCGAGGGCGAGGCGGCGATGAATGCGGTGATCAGCGCCATTCGCGAACTGGAAGCGGCCGGAGAGATACTGCTGATCGCCGAAGACGAGGCATAGCGCCCGGGCCGCATCGCCGCTTGTGCCCGCCCGCCCCGCGGTTTATGGCTTTTGTGGCATTTCGGTATCAACGGTTGGGAAACATGGGCGACAAAGGGCTGGGGGCTT
>CAZPDV010000219.1:0-3924 GCA_964585355.1 uncultured Aliiroseovarius sp. | reverse complement strand
TGCGCCAGATCGCCGAAAATGCCGGCGTTGACGGTGCCGTGGTTGCCGGCAAGGTGCGCGAATCCGACGATGCCAATTTCGGCTACAACGCCCAGAGCGGCGAATATGGCGACATGTTCAAGTTCGGCGTGATCGACCCGGCCAAGGTGGTGCGGACCGCGCTGGAAGACGCCGCTTCGGTTGCCGGCCTCCTGGTCACCACCGAGGCAATGATCGCCGACAAGCCGCAGAAGGAAGGCGCCGGCGGCGGCGCCCCCGACATGGGCGGCATGGGCGGCATGGGCGGCATGATGTAAGCTGCCCCACCGGCATGAAATCACCAGGGTCGCCCATCGGGCGGCCCTTTTCATTTCGGGCGCTTGCGGATCACGTAAAGCCCATATCCCGGCCGGTGGGTTTCCACGCCATTCATGTCGCGCAGGTACGACCCTTCGCTGACCTCGAGAAAGGTCAGCCCGCCGGCCGGGGCAGGCCGATGGCGCAGGAAAAGCTGCCCGTCCACCGGCCCGGCCGCATACAGAAAACCACCCTCGTAATCTGTAGGCAGGCGAACCTTGAACTCATCCCCGGCCGCAACAACCCGGAAATAGCCGCTGCCCTGCCAGTTGCTCGGGATCACGGGGATGAAATAGTAAAGATAGGGCCAGGTCGTAAATCGCTCGTACTGATAGTGCACAAGCTCGATCCGGTCCGCGGCATTGGCCGCGCTGGAGACCCGCGGCATGGTCTCATAGGCCGGATTTTCAAACATGGCCTCCATGGCGTCGCGCCGCAACGGGGCAGTCTCCAGGACCTGCCCTTCGGCGGACAGGGTGACCCGGTGGAACTCGGAATAGACCTCGTCCTGATGGTCGAAAAGCACGACGACCGCTGCGTATTGATCGCGGTCGCGGTTGTAAAACAGCCCGATGGTACGCCCGTAGTAGAGCCGCGCGATTTCATGGCTCGTCCCCCGCGCGCCCTGATCCAGCGGCATATAGGTGGTCAGTTCCGACCCCGGTGCCGGGCGGGTCCAGTATTTCAATGCGGGAATATGCAGCAGGTAAGCGCCGACCAGCAAGGCGGCGGCGCCACCAAGAAACTTGAAAAATCGCAACATGGCAACACCTTAGCAATGCCGGCCCCAGGGTGCAAACCATCTGCGCCAAAGCCTCCGACCCGCTCTCGCGCGGTCGTGATCATGGCCGATCAGAAACCGCTTGCTTCTGTAGCGGCTACAGAATGTAGAAGCGTGACAGATCAACCAGCGGGACCACGAAATGGCCGAAACCACCGATATGCGCGAACGCCCTGCCGACGATGACAGCCGGAAAATCCGCCTCCTTGCCGCTGGCGGCATCCTGGGGGCGCTTGGCGCCTCGGCCTGCTGTATCGTGCCGCTGATCCTGTTCAGCCTTGGCATTTCCGGCGCCTGGATCAGCAACCTGACCGCGCTTTCACCCTACAAGCCGATCTTCATCACCATCACGCTGGGCTTTCTGGCCTATGGCTACTGGCTGGTCTATCGCACGCCCAGGGCCTGTGCCGACGGGGCCGCCTGCGCCCGGCCGCTGCCCAACCGGCTGGTCAAATCCGCGCTCTGGGCCGCAACCTTCCTGATCGTTCTGGCACTTTTCTGGAAATGGATCGCCCCGGTAATCGCCCCCATCCTGCTGGGCTTGTGAAAGGACAAAACCCCATGAAAACCATGATTTCGTCGCTGATTTTCTCGACCTTCCTGGCCGCCACGCCGCTGCTTGCCGCCGAACAGACCGTCACCTTTGACGTACCCGGCATGACCTGCCCCTCATGCCCGTTCATCGTGCAATCGGCCATGGGCAGCATCGAAGGCGTGCTGTCGGTGGAAGTCGATCTTGCCTCGAAAACGGCGGTGGTGGTGTTCGAGGACACCCAGACCACGACCGACGCCATCGCCCAGGCCTCGGCCATGGCCGGATACGAGGCAATCCTGAGGGACGGCCAGTCCTGACCACGCCCCTGCCCTGCCCCTGACCCAGACAAAGGAACCTGCCATGAAAGATTGCTGCGCCGACAAGGGGGGCAAGGGTCAGTATGACCTTCTGGTGATCGGTGCCGGCTCGGCCGGGTTTTCCGCGGCGATCACCGCGGCCGAGGACGGCGCCCGGGTGGCGCTGATCGGCCACGGCACCATCGGCGGCACCTGCGTCAATGTCGGCTGCGTGCCCTCCAAGGCGATGATCCGCGCGGTCGAGATCATGCACTCCGCCGCTGCCGCCCCCCGCTTTGCCGGGGTCGAGGCCCAGGCCCGGATCACCGACTGGGCCGCCATGGTGCGCCAGAAACAGGCGCTGGTCGATGACCTGCGGGCGGCGAAATACACCGATGTCCTGCCCAGCCATGACAGCGTGACCTATATCGAAGGCGCCGCCCGGTTTGAGGCCGATGGCGCGGTCCGGGTGGGCGAGGCCAGGCTCAGGGCCGACAGGGTGATCATCGCCACCGGCTCGCGCCCGCATGTGCCGGAGCTTGCGGGGCTCGATCGGGTCGCATGGCTCGACAGCACCGCGGCGCTGGAGCTTGAGGCGCTGCCGGCCTCGCTGCTGATCATGGGCGGCGGCTTCATCGGGGTGGAACTGGCGCAGGTTTTCGCCCGCGCCGGCACCCGCGTCACCATCGTCACCCGTCGCGGCCTGCTGCCCGAGGCCGAGCCCGAAATCAGCGCGGCGCTGAGCGGCCATTTCGCGGCGGAGGGGATTCGCGTGCTGGACGGGCTGCGCTATGAGCGTGTCGCGCAGGGCGCGGATGGCCCGGTTCTGCACGCCCTGCGGGACGATAGCCCGCTCACCGTCACCGCCGAGCGCCTGCTGCTGACCACCGGCCGGGTGCCCAATTCCGACGGTCTGGGGCTGGACCAGGCCGGTATCGAGACCGACGCCCGTGGCGGCATCGTCACCGATCCGCAGATGCGCACCAGCCGGCCCGGCGTCTTTGCCGCCGGCGATGTCACCGGGCGCGATCAGTTTGTCTATATGGCCGCCTATGGCGCCCGGCTGGCCGCGAAAAATGCCATGAGCGACGCGGGGCTTGTCTATGACAACAGCACCATGCCCGCAGTGGTGTTCAGCGACCCGCAAGTGGCCCAGGTCGGCCTGACCGAGGCCGAGGCCCGGCGCCGGGGCATTGATACGGTGACCTCGCTCCTGCCGCTGGAACATGTGCCGCGTGCGCTGGCGGCCCGCGATACCCGCGGGCTGATCAAGCTGGTGGCCGACAGGGACAGCAAGAAGCTCCTGGGCGTGCATATCCTGGCCCCGGAAGGCGCCGACAGCATCCAGACCGGCGCCATGGCGCTGGCGGCCGGCATGACATACGAGGATCTGGGCGCGATGATCTTCCCCTATCTGACCACGGTCGAGGGGCTGAAACTGGCGGCGCAGACCTTTGAAAAGGATGTGGCCAAGCTCAGCTGCTGCGCCGGATAGCCGCCGGCGCGGCGCACCTCGCCTTTGACACCGGCAGATCGCGCGTTCACGGTTTGCTGTATCCGCCCTTTCACGGCGCAAAGCACGCGAACGGGCGCGCTGGACGATGCCCACAAGAGCGTGCAGGACGCCCCGGCCAAGGGCGGCCTTGGCGGCGCCATCCGCCTGATGAGCGATCCGGGAACCCAGAACGCCCTGCGCCTGATGGCCGAAATCGGCAAGGCACTGGGCCGCTAGGAAGGGCGTTTCACCGGCCACGACACGCCCCGGGGCGGCGGGCAGATCCGGTCCGTCATACCCGCCCCGGAGGGTGCTGCCTTTTGCGTGACCGCCCGGCCTGACCTCAGAAAGGCTGCTGTCGGCTTTCGCGGATCTCGGCAAGCCCTGCTTCGAACGACATGACCGGCTTGTAGCCAAGCTCGGCCCGGGCGCGGTCGATCCGATAGCGTCGCGGCAGGGCCACGAAATCCAGCTGAAAGCG
>CAZPDV010000218.1:0-3926 GCA_964585355.1 uncultured Aliiroseovarius sp. | reverse complement strand
ATGATCGCCACGGTGACCACGCTTGCCTCGGTGGTGGCGCTGGGATTGCTGGGCGCGGTTTCGGCCAGAACCGGCGGTGCGCCGGTGGTCAAGGCCGTGACGCGGGTGATGTTCTGGGGCGGCTTTGCCATGGCGGCAACCGCAGTGATCGGCTCGTTCTTCAACGCGCCGGTGGGATGATGGATAACAGATGAAACCGAAATGGAGAGAGCGATGAAAACCTTCAAGGTATTGGGCACGGGCTGCAAGAATTGCGAGAATACCGCCGCCCTGATCGAGGCCAAGGCCAAGGCGGCGGGGGTCGAGGTGGTGGTCGAGAAAGTGACCGACATGGCCCAGATCATGGGCTATGGGGTGATGTCCACGCCGGGGGTGGTGATGGACGAAAAGCTGGTCCATGCCGGCGGCATGCCAAGCCCGCAGAAGGTCGAAGAATGGGTGGCGGCATGAGCGGCTGTTGTTCCGGGGCGGGGGCCGAAACCCCGGTGGAAGAGGCCCCGGCGCTGCATTCCTCGATCGTGGCGATGGTGTCGCTGGCGTCGGGGATCGCCGCCAACCACCCGGCCATGGGTCAGTGTCAGCTGGAGCGGCTGCGCCATGCCGGCGTGCCGGAAAGCCAGATCGCAACGGTGATCGAGATTGCCCGCCATATCCGCGACGAGGCGGCCGAGAAGCTGGACCATGCCTTTGACATGGCGGCGGCCGGCGGCGATGCTGCGCCCGCGCCCGAGGCGGCTGCTGCCGAGGCGGGAGAGGCCTGCGGGTGCTCGACCACCGCGAGCGGGCAGAGCTGTTGCTGAGCCAGGCGTCCGACCGGGCCGAGGCAGAGGAGGAAACATGCGCCTTTTGCGTTTTGCCTTGCTGATTCTGGCGGGCGTGGCCGCTTCGGCCGCGCAGGCCTTCGAGCTGGAAATTCAGCCGGTGAGCGCCCGGGCCTATGCGCTTGTCGGGCCGATCCACGGGCGCACTGCCGAGAACATGGCGCTGAATGCGACCTTCGGGTTCGTGGTGGCCGAGGATGGGGTGATCCTGATCGACAGCGGCGCCAGTGCCGCCGGCGCCGCGCTGATCGCCCGTCAGATTGCGTCGGTCACCGACCTGCCGGTGCGCTGGGTGATCAATACCGGGGCGCAGGACCATCGCTGGCTGGGAAATGGTTATTTTCGCGACCATGGCGCGCAGATCATTGCGCTGGCCCGTACCGTGGACAACCAGAAGGCCTATGCCCGCCAGCATCTGGAACGGCTGGCGGCGGTCATGGGCGCGCCCCAGCCCGACACCGTTCCCACCTATGCCGACCCGCCGTTGCCGGGGGATGGCGCACCCCTGACCCTGGGCGGGGTCGAGCTGCAGATCCGTTGGCTGGGCGGTGCCCATTTCCCGGATGACGTGGTGGTGATCGTCCCGTCCGAGGACACGATCTTTGCCGGTGACCTGGTGTTCAACGAGCGCCTTCTGGGCATTCAGCCCGACGGGGCCAGCGTGGTGCGCGACTGGGCCCGGACATTCGACGCCATGGCGGCATTGGCCCCGGCGCATGTGGTCCCCGGCCATGGCCATGCCGCAGACCTTGCCCGCGCCCGCGCCGATACCGGCGATTATCTGCACTGGCTGCTGGACAATATCGCGCCGGCAGTGGCGGATTTCGAGGATATCGAGGCAGTGACCGACCGCCTGACCGACAGCCCGTTTCGCCGGCTGGCCAATTATGATGCCTGGCACCGGCGCAATGTGAACTTTGCCTTTCTGCAGCTCGAGGTGGAATGACATGGCGATTGCCCCGTTGCCCGATACCGCCTATTGGCGCGCCTGGCAGGCCCCCGCGAAGGGGCTGTTGCGCTGGGACGAGGTGGATGCCTTGCTTGAGGTTCTGACCGCCAGCGGTGGCGACTGGTTCGTGTTCGACCTGGGCGCGCCGCCGCCCGAGGCGCCGGTGCAGGACCTGGCGCCGGTGCTGGAAGAGGTGCGCGAGATGTACGCGCCGCTGCGCAGCCGTTCGTATTGCGGGACGGTTTATGTGGATGACGCGCAGGCGCCGAGGCTGGTCCGGTTTTTCGACCCGTATCAGATGGGCGCCAGCTGCGGGTCTTCGGGCGAGCGGGTGTGGCCGCGCCTTGCCCTGAGCCGGCTCAGGCCGGATGCCTTGCCGGAGCCCGAGCCTGTGCCAAAGCCGGGATTTTGGGGGCGGTTGGGCGGTTTCGCCCGCTGAGGCGGGCGACCGGCCGGGGGTTCCACCCCCGGACCCCCGGAGTATTTGCAGAAAGATGAAAGGGGCGCGGACTTGCATTCATGTCCCGTGGCGGCTAGCAGGACGCGAGGGAATGTGAAGGAGCGTCTGATGGACGAGCTGAGGCAGAAATATCTGGACGCCATTGCCGGGGCGGCGGATGAGGCCGCGCTGGAGGAGATCCGCCTGGCCGCCCTTGGCAAGAAGGGCGAAGTGTCGCTGAAGATGCGGGAACTGGGGCGGATGACGCCCGAGGAGCGCAAGCAGGCGGGGCCGGCGCTCAATGCCCTGAAGGATGAGCTGAACGCGGCGCTGGCGGCAAGAAAGGCGGCGCTGGCCGATGCGGCGCTGGAGGCGCGGCTGCGCGGCGAGTGGCTGGATGTGACGCTGCCGGGGCGGGCGCGGCGCGAGGGCAGCGTGCACCCGATCAGCCAGGTCACCGAGGAGGTGATCGCGATTTTTGCCGAGATGGGATTTGCCGTCGCCGAGGGGCCGCAGATCGAGACCGACTGGTACAATTTCGATGCGCTCAACATCCCGCCGCACCACCCGGCGCGCCAGGAATTCGACACGTTTTACATGCACCGTGACGCCAGCGACAACCGCCCGCCGCACGTGTTGCGCACCCATACCAGCCCGGTGCAGATCCGCGCCATGGAGAAGCAGGGCGCGCCGATTCGGGTGATCGCGCCGGGGCGGGTCTATCGCTCGGATTATGACCAGACGCATACGCCGATGTTTCATCAGGTCGAGGGGCTGGCGATCGACAAGGATATCTCCATGGCCAATCTGAAATGGGTGCTGGAGGAGTTTTGCCGCGCGTTTTTCGAGGTCGATCAGGTCGAGCTGCGCTTTCGTGCCAGCCATTTCCCGTTCACCGAACCCTCGGCCGAGGTGGACCTGCGCTGTTCCTGGGAGGGCGGGCAGCTGAAGGTTGGCGAGGGCGATGACTGGATGGAGATCCTGGGCTCGGGCATGGTGCATCCCAAGGTGCTCAGGGCCGCGGGCGTGGACCCGGACGAATGGCAGGGCTTTGCCTTTGGCCTTGGCATCGACCGGATTGCCATGTTGAAATACGGCATCCCCGATCTGCGCGCCTTCTTTGACAGCGACCTGCGCTGGCTGCGCCATTACGGCTTTGCCCCGCTGGATGTGCCGACCATGCGCGGCGGTTTGAGCCGCTGAGGCGCGGCCGGAGGCGGTGGGGCCACCCGGTCAGGTTATTTTGTGCGGTTCGAGATGAACAGCGCGCCGCCGGGGCCTGTGCGCCTTTGCCATGTGGTCTGTCCCTGTGCCTCCGCATCGCAGCCCAGCCGCCCGAAGGGGGGTGTCAATGCCGCGTGTCTCGCAGGAGGCGCGCTTGGCGGCGACGGTTTCGATATTTTCCGGGTTTGCTTCCGCCTGTTGTCGGATATAGTGTAGCGCTCCGCTTGAAACCACCAGGGAAAGCGAGGTTGCGATCAGAATGGGGCCGCGCAAATTCATGGTACCGTACCTATCCTTTCAGTTATAATTTTACGAAAATATCAGGAAAACGAGGCAAGAATAGGGCGCCGGTTTCCCGCCTACAATTTTGGCAGGAACGAGCCCTTCATGCCGGAGATATGCGCCCGGATCTTTTGTGCCGCCGCGCTCAGATCGGTATCGGAGCGGTGCAGCAGGTACCAGGCGCGTTCGATCGGCAGGCCGGGGATGTCGA
>CAZPDV010000217.1:0-3928 GCA_964585355.1 uncultured Aliiroseovarius sp. | reverse complement strand
ACACGGCACCGACGGTGGCCATGCATTCCTGACGCACCATGCGCAGCTCGCCCGAGGAAAGCCGGATCTGGGCGTAACCGCCATCGCGGCCCACGAACTGGGCATACGTGCCGGCGGCGCGGGCAATCTGGCCGCCCTTGCCGGGCTTCATCTCGATGTTGTGCACGATGGTACCGATCGGCATGCCGGAAAACGGCATCGCGTTGCCCGGCTTGATGTCGGCCTTGGCCGACGCCACCACCTTGTCGCCAACCGCCAGCCGCTGCGGCGCCAGGATATAGGCCTGCTCGCCGTCTTCGTACTTGATCAGCGCGATGAAGGCGGTCCGGTTCGGGTCATATTCGATCCGCTCGACCGTGGCCGGGACATCGAACTTGTTGCGTTTGAAATCGACGATGCGATAGAGCCGCTTTGCCCCACCGCCCTTGCGACGCATCGTGATCCGTCCGGTATTGTTCCGGCCGCCCTTCCTGGTCAGACCCTCGGTGAGAGACTTGACCGGACGCCCTTTCCAAAGCTCCGAACGGTCGATCAGCACCAGCCCACGCTGGCCTGGCGTCGTCGGTTTGTACGACTTGAGTGCCATGCTTCTGTCTTCCGTTTGCTTTGTGACCCGCTCGGGGCCTGGTTTTCCAATAACGCGCAGGCCCCGGAACGAATCCGAGGCCCTGCGATGGGCGGGGTATAGCGGGGATGGCGGAGGGTGGCAAGGGCGCGTTAGCTTTTGCCATTATTTTATTGCGCCCAATGCACACCGGCCAGGGCATGCTGTGGCAAAATCGCCCGAAAACCCGCGACAACGCAAAAAAGGCTGGTCTAAGGCCGCTGTTTCCCGCATTTTGCAGGTACTGACAGAGGAAACAGCTCATGCAGAAATCAGCTCTTGTATGGATCGGCGGGCCGCTCTTCCTGGCCGCTTGCGCGACGACCACCCCGCCCTCGCCAGACGGGCTCATCGCCGAATTGCCGGAAGCCGTGATTGCAGCTGCGGCCCCCTATCAGGATCTCAGCGCCGTGCGCCTCAACCCGCTGGACGGCTGCTATGAATACCGCCATGTAGGCGTGGTCGAGACCACCTTCCTGCCCCTGCGTACCCGCGACGGGCGACCGATCTGCACCCGTCCGCCCGAGGTCATCCCCGGCTAGGCGGCCTCAGCTGTTGGCGGCCAGCATGTCTTCCGGCGGATAGAGATAGGCGGTCACACCGATATCCACATTCGGATAGAGGTCGTTGATATGGGGCATCACCATGCGCACGCAGCCTGAACTGGCCCGCCCGCCGATCGATTCGGGGTGAGGCGAGCCGTGGATCCGCAGATAGGTATCGCGGTTGCCCTTGTAGAGATACAGCGCCCGCGAGCCCAGCGGATTGGTCGGCCCGGCATCGACGCCACCGGCATATTGCGCATATTCCGGGTCGCGCTTGATCATCGAGGCGGTCGGCGTCCAGGTCGGCCACTTGGCCTTGCGCTTGATGGTATAGGTGCCGGGATTGTACAGGTTGCCGCGCGCAATGGCCACGCCATACCGCATGGCAGTACCGTCGTCGCGAATATGATAGAGATAGCGCGCCACCGCATCCACGTGAATATCCCCCGGCGTCAGGCCCGGATTGGCCTCGACCAGATGCGGCAGGAACCGCGGGGGCAGGCCCCAGGGGTTCGAGGTGAACGGGTCATAATCCGGCGGCGTCACCTGGGCATCCCAGGTGTCCCACATCGCCCTGTTCGAGGTCGGCGCTGCCATGGCACCGGAAATCGGCGCCGAGAACAGGGCGGCGGAGGTAATCACAAAATGGCGGCGAGTCAGCATGATCAACGGTCCTCGCTGGTTACATTCACATTACTTTGGGCCAGAACTCTGGGCATGTTCAAGCCTTTTGCCTGTCACATCGGCGTGTGCCTGCCCGAGGCCTCGCCTCGCCAGAGCCTTGCAGCCTGTAGAGACCTGACAGCCCATGCGCAAAGGCCCCCGCATACGGCAGGGGCCTTTCAGTTTCTGTCCACCCGGCGCTTACAGCCCGGTGGTGACGTCGATCGTGTTGCCCTCTTCCAGCGTCACATACGCCTTCTTGACGTCACGACGCTTGCCGGGCTGACCGCGGAACCTCTTGGTCTTGCCCTTGGTAATGGTGGTGTTCACCGCCTTCACCTTGACACCGAAAAGGGTTTCCACCGCCTGCTTGATCAGCGGCTTGTTCGCATCCATCGCCACTTCGAAAACCACCGCGCCATGTTCGGACGTCATGGTGGCCTTTTCGGTGATGACCGGCTTGCGGATCACGTCATAGAGGTCTGCCTTGGTGTTCATTTCAGTCGAGCCTCCAGAGCTTCGACACCTGCCTTGGTGAGCACCAGCGTGTCACGTTTCAGGATGTCATACACGTTTGCGCCGATCGAGGGCAGCACGTCGATGCCTTCGATATTGGCGGCGGCCTTGGCAAAGCCTTCGTTGACCGACGCCCCGTCGATCACCAGCGCCCGTTTCCAGCCCAGGTTCTTCACCGCCTTGGCCAGGGTCGCGGTCTTGCCGTCGCTTTCGGCTGCCTCGATCACCACCAGCTCGCCCGCCTTGGCCTTGGCACTGAGCGCGTGGCGCAGGCCGAGCTTGCGGAACTTCTTGGGCAGGTCATGGGCATGGCTGCGCGGGGTCGGACCCTTGTAGATGCCACCCTTGCGGAAGATCGGCGCCGAGCGCGAACCGTGACGCGCGCCACCGGTGCCTTTCTGGCGGTAGATCTTCTTTTTCGAGTAGCTGACTTCCGAGCGGGTCTTGACCTTGTGGGTGCCGGCCTGTGCGCGCGCGCGCTGCCAGCGCACCACCCGGTGCAGGATATCCGCGCGCGGCTCGAGCCCGAACAGCGCCTCGTCCAGCTCGACCGTCCCGGCCTTCTTGCCGTCAAGTTTGATCACATCGAGTTTCATTCTTCAGCGCCTCCTTCAGGGGCCTCTGCGGGAGCTTCCTGCGCCGGCTCGGCAGCCGCGGTCTTGATTGCCGCCGGAAGCGGCACACCTTCAGGGCGCTTGACCTTGACCGCATCCTTGACCGTGACCCAGCCCCCCTTGGAGCCGGGAACCGCGCCCTTGATGAACACCAGGCCGCGCTCGGCATCGGTGCGCACCACTTCCAGGTTCTGCGTGGTCACCCGCACAGCCCCCATATGGCCCGCCATCTTCTTGCCCTTGAACACCTTGCCGGGGTCCTGACACTGACCGGTCGAACCATGCGAACGGTGGCTGATCGACACGCCGTGGGTGGCGCGCAGGCCGCCGAAATTGTGCCGCTTCATGCCGCCGGCGAAGCCTTTACCGATGGTGGTGCCGGACACGTCCACCTTCTGACCTTCGACGAAATGTTCCGCCGAGATTTCCGCGCCCACCTCGATCAGGTTCTCCGGCGCCACGCGGAATTCCGCGATCTTGCGCTTGGGCGCGACCTTGGCGGCGGCGAAATGGCCGCGCATGGGCTTGGAGACCCGCTTGACCTTGGCAGTACCGGCGCCAAGCTGAACGGCGGTATAGCCGTCCTTCTCAGCGGTCCGCTGGGCCACGACCTGCAGGTTGTCGAGCTGAAGAACGGTCACGGGAATCTGCTTCCCGTCCTCCATGAAAAGCCGGGTCATGCCGACTTTCCGTGCAATAATTCCAGAGCGCATCTGCTTGCCCTCCTCAAACCGAAATCTGGACATCGACACCGGCAGCCAGGTCGAGCTTCATCAGCGCGTCCACGGTCTGCGGGGTCGGGTCAACGATGTCCAGGAGCCGCTTGTGGGTGCGGATCTCGAACTGATCGCGGGATTTCTTGTCGATATGCGGGCCCCGAAGGACCGTGAATTTCTCGATCTTGTTGGGCAGCGGAATCGGGCCGCGCACGGTGGCGCCGGTCCGCTTGGCGGTATTGACGATTTCCTGGGTGCTAGAGTCCAGTA
>CAZPDV010000216.1:0-3947 GCA_964585355.1 uncultured Aliiroseovarius sp. | reverse complement strand
GCGACCGGCCGGGGGCCAGCCCCCGGACCCCCGGAGTATTTGCAGAAAGATGAAAGGGCCGGGCGGTTCAGCCGATCTTGCCGCGTGGCCCGTCGCCCATCTGGGCCCGGTGCAGCATCAGATGGTCGAGCATGGTGCAGGCCGCCATGGCCTCGGCCACCGGGACGGCGCGGATGCCGACGCAGGGGTCGTGGCGGCCACGGGTGACGATTTCGGTGTTTTCGCCCGCGCGGGTGATGGTGCGGCGCGGGGTCAGGATCGACGAGGTGGGTTTGACCGCAAAGCGCAGCACGATGTCCTGGCCGGTCGAGATTCCGCCCAGGATGCCGCCGGCATGGTTCGAGCCATATTCCGGCCCGTCCGGCCCCATGGAAATCTCGTCCGCGTTTTCGACCCCGGTCAGGCGGGCGGCGTTCATGCCTTCGCCGATTTCCACGCCCTTGACCGCGTTGATCGACATCATCGCGGCGGCCAGCTCGGTGTCGAGCTTGGCATAGACCGGGGCGCCGAGGCCAGCCGGGGCGCCCGCGATCACCACCTCGCAGATGGCGCCGACCGAGTTGCCCTCCTTGCGCAGCCGGTCCAGGTAATCGGCCCATTCGGCGGCGGCGCCGGCATCGGGCACCCAGAAGGGGTTGCGCTCGATCTCGTCCATGTCCATGGCGCTGCGGTCGATGGCAAGCGTGCCCATCTGCACCATGTAGCCGGTGATGCGCAGCTCGGGCGCCAGCGTCTTGAGAACCTCACGCGCTACCCCGCCCGCGGCCACCCGGCTGGCGGTTTCGCGGGCCGAGGAGCGCCCGCCGCCGCGCGGGTCGCGGATGCCGTATTTCTGCCAATAGGTGATGTCGGCATGGCCGGGGCGGAATTTCTCGGCGATGTCGCCGTAATCCTTGCTGCGCTGATCGGTGTTTTCGATCAGCAACTGGATCGGCGTGCCGGTGGTGCGGCCCTCATACACGCCTGACAGGATGCGCACCGCGTCGGGCTCGCGCCGCTGGGTGGTGAATTTCGAGGTGCCGGGGCGGCGCCGGTCGAGCCAGTGCTGCAGCATCGCCTCTTCCAGCGGCACGCCGGGCGGGCAGCCATCCACGGTCGCCCCGATCGCGGGGCCGTGGCTTTCGCCCCAGGTGGTGACGCGAAACAGGTGGCCGAAAGTGTTGAACGACATGGCGCAAGCTCCTTTGCGCCCGTGTTAGGGGTTTCGCCTTGCCGGGGCAAGTCTGCGCGCCTATGCTGGCGCCACCTCGGGGAGCTCGCGAGAGCTGAGACGCCACCTGGCGGACCCGTTGAACCTGAACCGGTTAGGACCGGCGGAGGGAAGGTGACATCCTCACCGGAACACCGTTCGGCGCAATGGAGGATGACATGAAAGCACTCACATTCGTCGCGGCAATGACACTGGCGGGGGCGGCGTCGGCCGAAACCCCGGTGCTTACCGTTTATACCTATGACAGTTTCGTTTCCGACTGGGGGCCGGGCCCGGCGGTCGAGGCGGCGTTCGAGGAAAGCTGCGGTTGCGACCTGCAATTCGTCGCCACCGGGGACGGGGCCGAGATGCTGGCCCGGCTCAGGCTCGAAGGGGCGCGCACCGGGGCGGATGTGGTGCTGGGGCTGGATGCCAATCAGATCGCGGCGGCGCGGGCCACCGGGCTGTTTGCGCCGCATGGGCAGGACATGGCCGGGCTGAGCCTGCCGGTTGACTGGGCCGATCCGGTGTTCCTGCCGTTCGACTGGGGCTATTTCGCCTTTGTTTACGACAAGACGCGGGTGCCGACCCCGCCCGCCAGCTTTCGCGAGCTGGTCGACTCGGACCTGTCGATCGTGATCGAGGATCCGCGCTCCTCGACGCCGGGGCTGGGGGTGCTGATGTGGGTCAAGGCGGCCTATGGCGACGCGGCGGCCGAGATCTGGCGGGGCCTGGCGCCGCATATCGTGACCGTGACCAAGGGCTGGTCCGAGGCCTATGGGCTGTTTCTCGATGGCGAGGCGGACATGGTGCTGTCCTATACCACATCGCCGCTTTATCACCTGATTGCCGAGGGCGATGACAGCAAGGCGGCGGCGCTGTTTGACGAGGGGCATTACCTGCAGGTCGAAGTGGCGGCCAAGGTTGCCGGCAGCGACCAGCCGGACCTGGCGGATGCGTTCCTGGCCTTTGTTGCCAGCGATGCCTTTCAGCAGATCATTCCAACCACCAACTGGATGTATCCGGCCTTTTTGCCCAGGGAAAACTGGCCTGATGCGTTTGCCACGGCCGAGATGCCGGGCCGGGGGCTGATGCTCGCGCCCGAGCAGGCGGCGAGGATGCGCAACGCGGCACTGGCGGAATGGCGCGACGCGCTGTCGCAATAGGCCCGGTCCGGCTGGCGGGCTGGCTGGCGCTGGGCCTTGTGGCGGCGCTGGTGGGCGGCACGCTGCTTCTGGTGGCGCTGCGGGCCGAGGGCGCGGCCGGCCTGGGCCGGGCCGACTGGGCGGCGATCCGCTTCACCCTGCTGCAGGCCGGCCTGTCGGCGGCGATCAGCACCGGGCTGGCGGTGCCGCTGGCGCGCGCCCTGTCGCGGCGCCGCTTTCGCGGGCGGCGGCTGATCGTCACCCTGATGGGGGCGCCGTTCATCCTGCCGGTGATCGTGGCGGTGCTGGGCTTGCTGGCAATCTTCGGGCGCTCGGGGCTGCTCAACATGGCGCTGGGTGCGGCGGGGCTTGCGCCGGTCTCGGTCTATGGGCTGTGGGGGGTGGTGCTGGCGCATGTCTTTTTCAACCTGCCGCTGGCCACCCGGCTGATCCTGCAGGGCTGGCAGGCGATCCCGGCCGAGCAGTTCCGCCTGGCCGCCGGGTTGGGCTTTTGCGCCCGCGACGTGCGCCGGTGGATCGAGGCGCCGATGCTGCGGGCGGTGCTGCCGGGGGTGGCGCTGGTGATCTTTCTGGTCTGCCTGACCTCGTTCGCGGTGGTCCTGACCATGGGCGGCGGCCCGCGCGCCACCACCATCGAACTGGCGATCTATCAGGCGGTGCGGCTGGATTTCGACCTGGGGCGGGCGGCGCTTCTGGCGCTGGTGCAGCTGGGGCTGGGGGGCGCGGCGGCGCTGGTGGCCTTGCGGCTGGGCCTGCCCGAGGCCGGGTTTGGCGCCGGGCTCGACCGCAGCGAGCGGCGTTGGGAGGCGCGGCATCTCGGCCTGCGCCTGTGGGATGCGGCGCTGATCGTGGCGGCGGCGCTGTTTCTGTTGCTGCCGCTGGGGGCGGTGGTCTGGCGCGGGCTGGCGGGCATGGCGGTGCTGCCGCCCGAGGTCTGGCGGGCGGCGCTGCGCTCGGTGCTGGTGGCCCTGGGCGCCACCGGGCTGACCGTGACGCTGGCCCTGTCGATTGCCGCCTTCGCGGTGCTGGCGCGCGCGCCGGTGGCCGGGTTTGTCGGGCTGGCCGGGCTGGCCGCGTCGCCCATGGTGATCGGCACCGGGCTGTTCCTGGCGCTCTATCCGCTGGTCGATCCGGGGCGGGTGGCGCTGGTCGTCACCGGGGTGGTCAACGCGCTGATGGCGCTGCCCTTCGCCTTGCGGGCGCTGCTGCCGGCGCTGGCGGCGATCGAGGCCGATTACGGGCGGCTGGCCGATGCCCTGGGGATGACCGTTCGGGCGCGGCTGCGGCTGTTGTGGTTGCCGCGGCTCAGGCGGCCGCTGGGCTTTGCCGCCGGGCTGGCCGCGGCCCTGTCCATGGGCGACCTCGGGGTGGTGGCGCTGTTTGCCGCGCCGGATCAGGCGACGCTGCCCTTGCAGATGTACCGGCTGATGGGGGCCTATCGGATGCAGGCGGCGGCAGCGGCGGGGCTGTTGCTGCTGGCGCTCTCACTGGGCCTGTTCTGGATTTTCGACAGGGGAGGCGGCGTCGATGCTGACACTTGAGAAGCTTTTGATCCAGCAGGGGGATTTTTCCCTCACCGCGGATCTGGCGCT
>CAZPDV010000215.1:0-3965 GCA_964585355.1 uncultured Aliiroseovarius sp. | reverse complement strand
AGGGCGGGCGCTGCGAAGCCTGCCAGGGCGACGGGCTGATCAAGATCGAGATGCATTTTCTGCCCGATGTCTACGTGCAGTGCGAAACCTGCAAGGGCGCGCGCTACAACCGCGAGACCCTGGAAATTCGCTTCAAGGGCAAGAGCATAGCCGACGTTCTTGACATGACGGTTGAAGAGGCCGCCAGCTTCTTTCGGGCGGTGCCGTCGATCCGCGACAAGATGGTGGCGCTGGAGCGGGTGGGCCTGGGCTATATCAAGGTGGGGCAGCAGGCCACCACCCTTTCGGGCGGCGAGGCCCAGCGGGTGAAACTGGCCAAGGAACTCAGCAAACGCGCCACCGGGCGCACCCTCTACATCCTGGACGAGCCCACCACCGGCCTGCATTTCGAAGATGTCAGAAAGCTCCTGGAGGTGCTGCATGAACTGGTGGACCAGGGCAATAGCGTGGTGGTGATCGAGCACAATCTCGACGTGGTGAAAACCGCCGACCATATCATCGACATCGGCCCCGAAGGCGGCGATGGCGGCGGCCGGATCGTGGCCACCGGAACGCCCGAGGAAATCGTCCAGGTCAAGGGCAGCCATACCGGCCGTTACCTGAAAGACATGCTCAAACCCGGCAACAAGGTGGCCGCCGAATGAACCGCGTTCCTGCCTTCTTCTGTTTTCAAATATCCCGGGGAGCGCGAGGGGCTGGCCCCTCGCACGGGTCGGGGGGCGCATGTCCCCCGAAAGCACGGCCATGAGCCGGCGCTCGCGGATCGGCCTGGCGCTTGGCTCCGGGGGCGCCCGCGGCTGGTGCCATATCGGCGTGTTGCGCGCCCTGGCCGAGCTTGGCATCCGCCCGGACGTGGTGGCGGGCACCTCCATGGGGGCGCTGGTGGGGGCGGCCTGGGCGGCAGGAAGGCTCGACGCGCTGGAGGCCTGGGTGCGGGCCCTGACCCGGGCCCGGTTCATGCGGCTGATGGATGTGGACCTGCGCTCGGGCGGGCTGGTCGAGGCGCGGGGGATCGAGACCCTTTTGGCCGACCTGGGCATCCCCGACCGGATCGAAAACCTGGCCCATCCCTTTGCCGCCGTTGCCACCGACATGGAGACCGGCCGCGAGGTCTGGTTCGACAAGGGGCCGACCTATCCGGCGGTGCGGGCCTCGGCCGGCATTCCGGGGGTGATGAGCCCCAAGCGCTTCGATGGCCGCTGGCTGCTGGATGGCGGGCTGACCAACCCGGTGCCGGTGTCGCTGGCCCGGGCGCTGGGGGCCGAGGTCATCCTGGCGGTCAATCCGAACGGGCGGGCGCATGGGCGCATCTGGCAGCCGCGACCGGCCCGGCCCGGCCCCGGCGCCCGCGCCGCCGCGCTTTTGCCCGAGGCGCTGAGCCAGGCTTTCGGCCTTGAGACCGGCGCCGGTTCGGCGCCGCCGGCCCCCACCTATTTCGATGTGCTGGCGGCGGCGATCGGTACCATGGAGACGCAGATCCTGCGCGCCCGGCTGGCGGGCGAGCCGCCGCATGTGCTTCTGAGCGCGGCGTTCGAGGACCTGACGGTGCTGGAGCTTTATCGCGGCGCCGAAGCGATCGAGGCGGGCGCCCGCCTGGTTGCCCGTCACAAGGGCGCGATCCTCGAGGCCTGCGAGGGGGGCTGACGCAACGGGTGCGACCGCAGCCGCGCCCGAAGCGTGTGCCTGTCAGCCGGCTCAGCCGTCGAAATCGACTTCCTGCACCAGTTTCAGCGCCGCCGGCCTGAGCTTGGCGATCTCCATCAGGTTCACGTCATCGGGGGTGAAGCTGCCCCAGCCTTGTACCAGCGGCGAGGGTTTGGTCCCCGGCGCCACCGGATATTCGTAATTGACCTCGGCATAGATCTCCTGTGCTTCCGGTGAGGCCAGGAATTCCATGAACCGCACCGCATCGGCGCGGTGGGGGGCATGCGCGGCCAGCGCCATGCCCGACACGTTCACATGGGTGCCGCCGCCTTCGAAGACCGGGAACACCACGTTCACCGCCTCGGCCCAGGCCTTTTGGTCGGGATTGGCCAGCATCTTGCCCATGTAATAGGTGTTGCCCAGCGCGATGTCGCATTCCCCGGCCCAGACTGCCTTGACCTGTGCCCGGTCATTGCCCTGGGGCTTGCGCGCCAGGTTGGCCTTGAGCCCTTCCAGCCAGGCGCGGGTATCGGCCTCGCCATGGTGATAGAGATAGGCCGCCACCAGGCCCAGCGTATAGGCATGGGTGCCCGAGCGGGTGCAGATGCGGCCGCGCCATTTCGGGTCGGCCAGGGCCTCATAGGTGGTGACCTCGCCGGGGGCCACTGCCTCTTTCGAGGCAAACACCACCCGCGCCCGGGTGGTCACCCCGAACCACTGGTCGCCGGGGTCGCGATAGGGGGCGGGGATGTTGGCCTCCAGCAGGTCCGACTGCACCGGCTGGGTCACCCCGGCCTCGACCGCGCCGGCCAGCCGGGCAATGTCCACGGTCAGGATCACGTCGGCCGGCGAGCGGTCGCCCTCGGCCACCAGGCGCTCGATCATGCCCTTGTTGAGAAAGGCGACGTTGACCTTGATCCCGGTCTCGGCGGTGAAGGCATCGGTCAGCGGCTGGATCAGCTCGGGCTGACGATAGGAATAGACATTGACTTCTTGCGCCAGCGCCGGCGCGCCAAGGCTGGCGGCCAGGACGGGGGCGAGGAAATGGCTGAGCTTCATGGGATTCTCCGTTGGTTGCCGGGTCGGATAAACCCGATAAAAATACTCAGGTCAATACCCGATGAAAAAAATCAGGTATCAGGCGCCTGCTTCTCGCGCGTCTTTTCGGCCTCCCACAGCGCGTCCATCTCGGCCAGGCTGGCCTGTTCGGGGTGCCGGCCTTCTGCTGCAAGAGCGGCCTCTATCCCCTTGAAACGACGCTCGAACTTGGCATTGGCGCGGCGCAGGGCGGCTTCGGGATCGACCTTCAGGTGGCGCGCCAGGTTGGCCATGACGAAAAGCAGATCGCCCATTTCCTCCTCGACCTCGGCCTGGGTCAGCCGGTCGCGGGCCTCGACCAGTTCGCCGGCTTCCTCGCGCAGCTTGTCCAGCACCGGCCCGGTATCGGGCCAGTCGAACCCCACCCGGGCCGCCCGGTTTTGCAGCTTGACCGCCCGCATCAAGGCCGGCAGGCCCAGCGCCACCCCGTCCAGCAGGCCGGCCGGCCCGCGTTCGGCCGCCTTCAGCCGCTCCCAGTCGCGGCTTTGCTGCGCGGCCGACTTGTTGCGCGATTCCGAGCCGAAAACATGCGGGTGGCGGGCGATCATCTTGGCACAGATGCCGCGGGCGATGCTGTCGAAGTCGAACAGCCCGGCCTCGGCCCCCATTTCGGCGTGATAGACCACCTGCAACAGCAGGTCGCCCAGCTCGCCCTCAAGCTCGTCCCAGGCGCGCCGCTCGATGGCATCGGCCACCTCGTGGGCTTCCTCGATCGTATAGGGGGCGATCGAGGCGAAATCCTGCTCGATATCCCAGGGGCAGCCGCTTTGCGGGTCGCGCAGCCGGCGCATGATTTCCAGCAGGCGGGGCAGCCCGTCCTCTTGATCAAATATCGGGTCGTCCGGGTGATTTGCCATTGCGCCTGCGCCTCTTTTCATGTCCTCTCGCCTCATACCAAGTCACGCGCACAAGGAAAACCGGGAGGCAAACATGGCTGTCATCAACAGGATCGCGGATTATGCCGAGGACATGAAGACCTGGCGGCGCTGGATTCACGCGCACCCGGAGCTGCAGCTGGAATGTCATCAGACCGCCGCCTATGTGGTCGAGCGGCTGCGCGAATTCGGGGTGGACGAGATCCACGAGGGGATCGGTGTCTCTGGCGTGGTGGCGATCATCGAGGGGCAGGGCGAGGGGCCGACCATTGGCCTGCGCGCCGACATGGACGCGCTGCCGATGCAGGAAATGACCGGGCTGGAATATGCCTCGACCGTCGAGGGGCG
>CAZPDV010000214.1:0-3969 GCA_964585355.1 uncultured Aliiroseovarius sp. | reverse complement strand
GCTGGACATGGACATGATGATCCATGGCGGCAAGACCCTGCCCCCGGACCTTCTGGAAGAGGCGCTGCATGTCAAGGGCGTGATTCAGGACATCCTTGCCCGTGCCGCCGAGGGCGATTTCTGACCGCCAGAGCATGTCGCGTTTGATTGGTTTCGGCGCGGCACCATCACAGGGCAGGCGGCGGGCGGCGTCAACATGCCCCTTCCCCCCCCTTGCCAAACCCTTTAAAAGACCCCTGCGTGAATCGAGGCAGGCCAAGAGGGCAGCGCCTGCCTGGGTGGGCGCTGTTGGCGCCACGGTGCCGGATCGGGGGCGGGCGAGAAAATCATGATATCACGATGGGGTGCAACAGATCGAAAAGCGCCTGCCGGGGGGCATGCCGGCGCTGCCCGGCAGGGCCGGGCGACCCGACCAGCGCCGCGGCACGAACCCCGCCATGCAAGGCATCGTGCACATGCCGTTTCAAGGAACGGGCCGAGCAAGAACCGGGGGGCTGCCTGCTGTCATGTCTGAACCGAACATCACCGACGAGATCATCGCCGCGCATGGGCTTTCGCCCGACGAATATGCCGAGATCCTGCGCATCCTGAACCGGGCGCCGAATTTCACCGAGCTGGGCATCTTCTCGGCCATGTGGAACGAGCATTGCTCCTATAAAAGTTCAAAGAAATGGCTGCGCACCCTGCCTACCGAGGGGCCGCAGGTGATCTGCGGGCCGGGGGAAAATGCCGGCGTGGTCGATATTGGCGATGGCCAGGCGGTGGTGTTCAAGATGGAGAGCCACAACCACCCCTCCTATATCGAGCCCTACCAGGGCGCGGCCACCGGCATGGGCGGCATCCTGCGCGACGTGTTCACCATGGGCGCGCGCCCGATCGCGGCCATGAACAGCCTGTCTTTCGGCGCGCCCGACCACCCGAAAACCCGCCAGCTTGTGCATGGCGTGGTCGAGGGGATCGGCGGCTATGGCAACTGCTTTGGCGTGCCCACCATCGGCGGCGAGGTCCGCTTTGACGCCTCTTACAATGGCAACTGCCTGGTCAATGCCTTTGCCGCCGGGCTCGCTGACACCGACAAGATCTTCTATTCCGCGGCCTCCGGGGTTGGCATGCCGGTGGTTTACCTGGGCGCCAAGACCGGCCGCGACGGGGTTGGCGGCGCCACCATGGCCTCGGCCGAGTTCGACGACAGTATCGAGGAAAAGCGCCCCACCGTGCAGGTGGGCGACCCGTTCACCGAAAAACGCCTGATGGAGGCGACGCTGGAGCTGATGCAGACCGGCGCGGTGATCTCGATCCAGGACATGGGCGCGGCCGGGCTCACCTGCTCGGCGGTCGAGATGGGCGACAAGGGCGGGCTGGGCATCCGGCTGCACCTGGACGCGGTGCCGCAGCGCGAAGAAAACATGACCGCCTATGAGATGATGCTGTCGGAGAGCCAGGAGCGCATGCTGATGGTGCTGCGCCCGGAAAAGGAGGCCGAGGCCCGGGCGGTGTTTGAAAAATGGGATCTGGACTTTGCCATTGTCGGCGAGACCATCGCCGAGGACCGCTTTGAAATCCACCACAAGGGCCGCATCTGTGCCGACCTGCCGCTCTCGACCCTGGCCGGATCGGCCCCGGAATATGACCGCGACTGGGACGAACCCGCCGCGGCAGCCCCCTTGGGCGCGCTCCCGGAAATCGACCCGATCGAGGGCCTGCGCGCCCTGATCTCATCCCCCAATTATGCCGATAAATCATGGGTTTACACCCAGTACGACCAGAAAGTGATGGGCGACACGGTCGCGCCCCCCGGCGGCCCGGCCGGGGTGGTGCGGGTGCATGGCACCACGAAGGCGCTGGCCTTCACCGCCGACGTGACCCCGCGCTATGTCGCCGCCAATCCGCGCGCGGGCGGCGCCCAGGCGGTGGCCGAGGCCTTCCGCAACCTCTGCGCGGTGGGGGCAAGGCCGCTGGCGGTCACTGACAACCTCAATTTCGGCAACCCGGAAAAGCCCGCGATCATGGGCCAGTTCGTCGCCGCCATCAAGGGCATCGGCGCCGCCTGCACCGCGCTCGACATGCCGGTGGTAAGCGGCAATGTCTCGCTTTACAATGAAACCGACGGCGCGGGCATCCTGCCCACCCCCACCATCGGCGCGGTCGGGTTGATCGAGGATATTGCCCGGATGATCGACGGCCATGCCCGCGAGGGGCATGTGGCGCTGGTCCTGGGCGAAACCGCCGGGCATCTGGGCCAAAGCGCGCTCGTGGCCGAAAAATGGGGCCGGGCCGAGGGCGACGCGCCGCCGGTGGACCTGCGGGCCGAGCGGGCGCATGGCGAGTTCATCCGCGCCCATCGCCACCTGATCCGCGCCTGCACCGACCTTTCCGATGGCGGGCTGGCGCTGGCGGCGTTTGAAATGGCGGTGGCGGGCGGCGTCGGCGTGCAGATCGACGCGGGCGACATCCCTACCCTGTTTGGCGAGGACCAGGCGCGCTATCTGATCGCCTGCAACTGGGACCAGGCCGAGGCGCTGATGGTTGCCGCCGGTCAGGCCGGGCTGCCCCTGGAAACCGTCGGAAAATTTGCCGGCAGCAGCGTCCGGTTCGGCAAGGCCGAGGCGCCGCTGGCCGACCTGGCCGAAATATGGCACACGAGCTTTGCCGGCCAGCTCGCCTGAGGCGCACCGGGACATCTCGCCGCTCCCTCTTGCGCGTCCCCGCCCCCCGCATTACATCTTTTGAAATCAGAGGAGAAACAGGCGTATGGCCGTTGACGCGAACGAAATCGAAGCTCTGATCCGCGCGGCATTCCCCAATGCCCAGATCACCGTGGAAGGCGCCGATGGCAGGCACTTCTCGGCAATGGTGGTGGACGAGAGCTTCCGAAACATGAACCGGGTGCAGCAGCAGCGCGCCGTTTACGCGGCGCTGAAAGGCAGGATGGACGGGGCGGATAGCGACCTGCACGCCCTTGCCCTGACCACCAAAGCGCCTGAATGAGCTGGAGCTGGTTCATCTCGGCACTGATCGCCCTGATCGGGGGCGCGATCGTGGTTGAGCTTTGGCTGCGACGCGGCACCAGGCCGCCCCTGTCAAGCCATGCCGTCAACCAGCGGCGCTGGGATGATCCGAACCGCCCGGACCGCGACAAGCCCTTCCACGTGATCGAGGCCGAAACCGGCGTCGGACGGCAGGGCCTGTCGGGCAACCGTCAATACAAGGTCGCCAAGGACCCACAGGAACAGGCCCGGATGCTGATGCCGGACCATGCCAGGAACAGAACAGAGGACAACAGCAATGACTGACGTGAAAACACAGATCGACGAAACCGTGAAATCCAACGATGTGGTGCTTTACATGAAGGGCACCAAGGAGATGCCGCAATGCGGGTTTTCCTCGCGCGTGGCCGGGGTGCTCAACTTCATGGGGGTCGCGTTCAAGGACGTGAATGTTCTGGCCGACGACGCCATTCGCCAGGGGATCAAGGAGTATTCCGACTGGCCCACCATCCCGCAGCTTTACGTCAAGGGCGAGTTTGTCGGCGGCAGCGATATCGTCACCGAAATGACCCTCTCGGGCGAGCTTGACCAGCTTTTCGATGAAAAGGGCATTTCCTATAACAAGGAAGCCGCCGACAAGATCCGCGAAGCCAACGCCTGACCCGGTGCCGGGCGGGGCTCAGAACGTGCCCTGCCCGGCTTTCAGGGCGGCAAGCCTGTCTGCCAATTGCCGGCAGCGGGCCTGGGCAGTGGCCAACGCCTGGCGCTCAAGATCAATGCGCACCTTGAGGTGCACAATCTTGCGGCTGGGGTCCAGGAGTTCCAGCACATGTTGGTCGGACGGGGCTTTTGCCAGTTCGCGCAACAGACCGATATCATCGACGATCTGGGTGGCGCCGCCGGCATGGGCCAGCGCCTCGGCGTCCTGCAAGGCCTTGAGCTGGGCCTCGAGCGTGGCCAGCTGCGCCTTGCCCGCCGCCAC
>CAZPDV010000213.1:0-3995 GCA_964585355.1 uncultured Aliiroseovarius sp. | reverse complement strand
CCGAAACTTTTCTGCCTGACGATTACCGCCCGGCCGAAGATGAACCTTTCATGAACGAGCGTCAGCTGGAATATTTCCGTCGCAAGCTGGAAGCATGGAAGGCAGAGTTGCTGGACGAGGGCAAGAGCACCATAGAGCACCTGCAGGAAAGCACCCGCAACATTCCCGATGTGGCGGATCGGGCCAGCGAGGAAACCGACCGGGCGCTGGAGCTGCGCACCCGCGACCGTCAGCGCAAGCTGGTGGCCAAGATCGACCAGGCCCTGCGCCGGATCGAGGAAGGCGAATATGGCTATTGCCAGGTCACGGGCGAGCCGATTTCGCTCAAGCGCCTGGATGCGCGCCCGATCGCGACCATGAGCCTCGAGGCCCAGGAACGCCACGAGCGGCGCGAAAAGGTGCATCGCGACGATTGATCCGCAATGCCGAGGGCGCCATGCAGGCAGGCTGAATGACAGGAAGCACCGGGGCCGAGGGGCGCCGGTGTCTTTAATTTCGGGGGGCGGATCATGCTCAAGGGCCAGGAAATCACCGTGATCGGCGCCGGTATCGGCGGGCTGGCGGCTGCCGTGGCGCTGGCCCGGCGCGGGGCGGTGGTGCGGGTGCTGGAACAGGCGCCCGAGATTGGCGAAGTGGGCGCCGGCCTGCAGATCAGCCCCAACGGGGTGGCGGTGCTGGATGCGCTGGGGCTGGGAAAGGCGGCGCGGGCGCGCGCCGTGACCAGCCGGGCGGTGCGGCTGATCGACGGGCTGGCCGGGCGCGATGTGGTCCGGCTGGACCTGGCCGGGCGCGATTTCCTGCTGTTTCACCGGGCCGACCTGCAATCCCTGCTGCTGGAGGCGGCCCAGGCGGCGGGCGTCAGTATCCAGACCGGCCGCAAGCTGGTCGCAGCCCGCCCCGGCGCCCAGGCCACCGGGCTGGATTTCGCCGATGGCGCCCGCGAAGAAGTGGCCTTTGCCGTCGGTGCCGATGGGCTGCATTCGGTGCTGCGGCAGGCGATCAACCCGCCCGAAACCCCCTTTTTCACCGGCCAGGTGGCGTGGCGGGCGCTGGTGCCGGGGGATGGGAGTGCTGCCCCCGAGGCGCGGGTCTTCATGGGGCCGGGGCGGCACCTGGTGACCTATCCCTTGCGCGGCGGCCGGCTGATCAACCTGGTGGCGGTCGAGGAACGCCGCGAATGGGCCGAAGAAGGCTGGTTCCACCGCGACGATCCGGCCACTCTGCGCGCCGCGTTTGCGGGCTTTGCCGCCCCGGTGCGCGCGCTTCTGGATCAGGTCGAAGAGGTCTGGCTGTGGGGGCTTTATCGCCACCGGGTGGCGCTGGAATGGCACCGGGGCAGGGCGGCCATTCTGGGCGATGCGGCGCATCCGACCCTGCCGTTCATGGCCCAGGGCGCGGTGATGGCGCTCGAGGATGCCTGGCTGCTGGCCGACAGCCTGGCCGCGCTTGGCCTGAGCGATGGCCCGGCGCTCTATCAGGCGCGCCGGCGCCCGCGGGCGGCCCGCATTGTCGAGGCCGCCAACAGGAACGCCCGCAATTACCACCTGCGCAATCCGCTGGTCAGGGGGCTCGCCCATACCGGCCTGCGCCTGATCGGCCGCACCGCGCCCGCGCGCCTGATGGGCCGCTATGACTGGATCTATCGCCACGACGTGACCCGGGGCGACTGAGCCGCCAAGGCTCAGGATGCAAGCCGGGCGTTGCCCGTCATGGTCATGGCCGCGCCCTTCCGGCCAGCTCTGCCGCAAAGTCGAGTATCCGCCCGAACGCCGCCTTGAAGCGCGCATCCTCCAGCGTCATCGCCACCCGCACATGGTTGCGCGCCGCGCGTCCGAAACTGGCGCCCGGCATCACCGCGATATGGGCCTGCTCCAGCAGCGCATCGGCAAAATCCGCGCCGCTCAGCCCGGTGGCCGACACGTCCAGCATCAGGTACATGGCGCCCCCCGCCGGCACCAGCTGCACCAGGCTCTGGGCCGCGATCATCTCCATGGCCAGCGCCCGGCGGCGGGCAAAGGGGGCAGCGATTTCCGCCTCCAGCGCCGGGCCTTCCTTGAGCGCAAACAGCGCCGCGTCCTGGATATAGCCGGGCACCCCATAGGTGGTATGGGTGGCCAGGTCGATCAGCCCGGCGATGGCGGCCTCGGGCCCGACCACCCAGCCAATGCGCGAGCCGGTCATGGCATGGCTTTTCGACATCGAGCCCACCACCAGCGTGCGCTCGTCCATGCCAGGCAGGGCGCGGGGCGAAAGATGCGCGCCTTCCCAGATTTGCGTGTCATAGACCTCGTCGGAAATCAACCACAGGTTGCGCGCCTGGGCGACCTCGGCAATCGCCTCGAGCGTGGCGCGGCCATAGACCACGCCGGTCGGGTTGTTGGGGGTGTTGATCAGCAGCGACCGCGCCCCTTGCGCGCCGGCGTCAATATCGCGCGCGTCGGGCTGAAAACCCGCCTCGGGGCGCGCTTCGATGGCCACCGGCACCGCGCCGGCTGCGCGAATGGTGCCGGGATAGGTGGCATAATAGGGGTCGATGAAAAGCGCCCGGTCGCCGGCATCGCAGGCCGCCATATGCGCGGCAAAAAGCCCGGCCTGACCGCCCGGCGTGATCAGCACATTGTCGCGCCCGGTCGCGACCCCGCTGCGCGCCGCCACCCGCGCCGCCACCGCATCGCGCAGGGCATCGGTCCCCGGCACCGCGGCATAGCCGGTATGGCCGGCCAGCGCCGCCCGGTGCATCGCCTCCAGAATGGCCGGGGCGGTGCCGATATCATGCTCGCCAATGGTCAGTTCCGCCACCGGCACCCCGGCTTCGATCATGGCGCGCGCCTTCAGAAACAGCCCCCAGCCATCGCCCTCATCGCCGACCAGCCCGGCTATCCGCCTTGAAACCTGCATGCGCGTCCTCCTTCGCGCCGACATGGCCACGGGGCAATCGGCCTGTCAATCCGCTTCTTCTGTTTCAAAATATCCTCGCCGAAGGCATGAAATCTCTGCCTTGCCCTTTCCAAACCCGCCAAGGCGTGAAATAGGGAAGTGCCAAACGGACCCTCCCAAGGAGAAACCCATGGAGATTCGCGAGGCCCTCACCTTTGACGACGTGCTGCTGGTCCCGGCCGCCAGCACCGTGCTGCCCAGCGAGGCCGACACCGCCACCTTCGTCACCCGCTCGATCGCGCTCAATATCCCGCTTCTGTCCTCGGCCATGGACACGGTGACCGAGGCCCCCATGGCCATCGCCATGGCCCAGGCCGGCGGCATGGGGGTGATCCACCGCAACCTGTCGGTCGAGGCCCAGGCGCGCGAGGTGCGCCGGGTCAAGCGCTTTGTCTCCGGCATCGTCTATAACCCGATCACGCTCACCCCCGATCAGACCCTGGCCGATGCCCGCGCCCTGGCCGAACGCTACCGGATCACCGGCTTTCCGGTGGTGGATGAAACCGGCCGTCTGGTGGGCATCCTCACCAACCGCGACATGCGCTTTGCCACCGACGAGGCCACCCCGGTCCGCGCCATGATGACCGCCGACAACCTCGCCATGCTGACCGAGCCCGCGGACCTGGACGAGGCCCGCTCGCTGATGCAGGCCAGGCGCATCGAAAAGCTGCTGGTGACCGATGGGGGTGGCAAGCTCACCGGGCTGCTGACCTTGAAGGACACCGAACAGGCGGTGCTCAACCCCACCGCCTGCAAGGATGCGCTGGGTCGGCTGCGGGTGGCCGCCGCCACCACCGTGGGCGAGGCCGGGTTCGAGCGCAGCAAGGCCCTGGTCGAGGCCGGCTGCGACCTGATCGTGATCGACACCGCCCATGGCCACAGCGCCGGGGTGGCGCGGGCGGTCGAACGGGTCAAGGCGCTGGGGGACGAGGTGCAGGTGCTGGCCGGCAACGTGGCCACGGCCGAGGCCACCCGGGCGCTGATCGACGCGGGCGCCGACGGCATCAAGGTGGGGATCGGGCCGGGCTCGATCTGCACCACCCGGATGGTGGCGGGCG
>CAZPDV010000212.1:0-4000 GCA_964585355.1 uncultured Aliiroseovarius sp. | reverse complement strand
ATGTGCCCGAGGTCAGCTTCGTGGTCGCCCATGGCCAGATGGCGGCGGGCGAGCTCGACCGGCGCATGAACGCCTTTTACGACGGCAAGTTCGACGTGCTTCTGGCCACCACCATCGTCGAGAGCGGCCTCGACATTCCCACCGCCAACACCATGATCATCCACCGCGCCGACATGTTCGGCCTGGCCCAGCTTTACCAGATCCGCGGCCGGGTCGGGCGCTCGAAAACCCGCGCCTATGCCTATCTCACCACCAAGCCGCGCGCGCCGCTCACCGCCACTGCCGAGAAGCGGCTCAAGGTGCTGGCCAGCCTGGACGCGCTGGGGGCGGGGTTCACGCTGGCCAGCCAGGACCTGGACATTCGCGGCGCCGGCAACCTGATCGGCGAGGAACAATCCGGGCAGATGCGCGAGGTGGGCTATGAGCTTTACCAGCAGATGCTGGAAGAGGCGATTGCCCGGATCAAGGCCGGCGAGCTTGGCATTTCCACCGATCTGGACGAATCCTGGTCGCCGCAGATCAACCTTGGCGTTCCGGTGTTGATTCCCGAAAGCTATGTGCCGGATCTGGACGTGCGGCTGGGGCTTTACCGGCGCCTGTCCAGCCTTGCCACCAAGGTCGAGCTCGAAGGCTTTGCCGCCGAGCTGATCGACCGCTTCGGCAAGCTGCCGCGCGAGGTCAACACGCTGATGCTGGTGATGCGGATCAAGGGCATGTGCAAGCGCGCCGGCATTGCCCGGCTCGATGGCGGCCCCAAGGGGGCGACGCTGCAATTCCACAACGACAAGTTCGCCAGCCCCGAGGGCCTGGTACGTTTCCTGCATGCCCAGAACGGCCTGGCCAAGGTGCGCGACAACAAGGTGGTGATCCGCCGCGACTGGAACAAGGCCAGCGACCGGATCAAGGGCGCCTTCGCTATTGCCCGTGACCTTGCTCAAATCGTGGCCGAGGCGCAGAAGCGGCCGGATCGGGCCCGGCGCTGACCGGCCGCTTGATCCGCCCGGTCAGCCAGAAACCCAGCGCCGCCATGCCCAGCACCCCCATGGCCAGCGGGCGCGGCGTGCCGTCGAAGGCCAGCCCCAGCGGCACCGCCACCAGCAACGCCCCGATGGTGGCCACCGCGCTGACCACCGAGGACGCCAGCCCGGCGATATGCCCCATCGCCTCGAGCGCAAGCGCATTGAGGTTGCCCATGGTCATGCCGGCCTGAAAGAACAGGCTGAAGGTCCAGACCACGAACAGGCCGAAGGAAAGCGGCCCCACCGGCAGCCACAGCGTGACCGCGATCATGCCCGCCGACAGCCCCACCTGCACCGCCAGGATGCTGCGCACCATGCGGCGCATGCCCAGCCGCTCGACCAGCCGGGCATTGATGAACCCGGCCGAGGTGGCGAAAATGGCAATGGCCCCGAAATACAGCGGAAAGCGCGCCGCCTGCCCATAGGCCACGTCGAAGATCGGCTGCACCGAGGTCAGCGTGGCAAACAGCATCCCCGAGGCCAGCGCCATCACCGCGATCGACAGCCGGGTGGTGGCGTGGGCGAAGATCTCGCGCAGGGCCAGCCAGAGCCGGGCCGGCCGGAACGGGCGGCGCGCCTCGGGGGGCAGGGTCTCGGGCTGGCGCAGCAGGAACCAGCCGCCCACCGCCAGCGTGAACAGCATGAACGCCAGATAGATTGCCCGCCAGCCATAGGCGGCAGTGATCAGCGCCCCGACCGAAGGCGCCAGCGCCGGCACCAGCGCGAAAACGATGCTGATAAAGGACATGATCCGCGCCATCTTGCGCCCGGCATAAAGGTCGCGGGCAATGGCCATGGCGATCACCCGCGGCGCGGCACAGCCCAGCCCCTGCAGGATGCGCGCGGCCAGAAGCCCGGTCAGGCTCTGGCTGTTGGCGGCGGCAGCAGCACCAAGCAGATAGACCGCCAGCCCGCCGGTCAGCACCGGCCGGCGGCCAAAACGGTCCGACAGCGGCCCGATCACCAGCGTCCCCAGCCCCAGCGCCAGCAGAAACGCCCCCACCACCAGCTGCGCCCGGTTCGGGGCCGTCGGGGTCAGCTCGGCGGCAATCGCCGGCAGCGCCGGCAGCATGGCGTCGATGGAAAAGGCCACCATCGCCGACATCATCGCCATCAGGGCAATGAATTCCGGCAGGGCCGGGGCGCGGCGCGGGGTGGGCAGAAACGGCATGCACAAATCCTCGTTCGCCCCTTCATGGGCCAGGGCGGGCCGATTTGCCAGCCCGCAGATCAAACCATGGTGGAAATTTCGTCAATCACCTTCAACCAGAGGTCGGTGGGCTGGGCGCCGGGCACCACCTGCTGCCCCGCCACCACGAAAGTCGGCACCGCGCGCACCCCCTTGCGGCGGGCATCCTGGTCGCGCGCCCGGATGTCGTCGCGGTCGGCCTCGGAGCGCAACAGGCGCAAGGTCACGTCGCGCCCCATGCCCGCCTCTTCGGCAATATCCGCCAGCACCTCGGCCGCGCCAATATCGCGCCCCTCGGCAAAAAAGGCCTTGAACAGCCGGTCCACCACGAAGGGCTGCACCTCCTCCAGCCCCGCCCAATGGATCAACCGATGCGCGTCCAGCGTGTTGGGCGTGCGCCTTATCGCCGCCAGGTCAAGCGGCAGCGCCTCGGCCTCGGCCGCCTCGACAACCGGCAAATACGCCTGGACCGCCCCCTTCTGGCCGCCGAATTTCGCCTCCATATAGGCCCGCCGGTCCATGCCCCCGGCCGGCATGTCGGGGTTCAGTTGGAACGGATGCCACTCCACCCGAAAGGGGTGATCCGGGCGCGCCTGCAAGGCCTTGTCCAGCCGCGCCTTGCCGATATAGCACCACGGGCAGATCGGGTCGGAAAAGATATGGAGAGGAACGGAACCGGGTTGCATGCGCCCTTGTAGCCGAGCCGGCCCGCCCCCGACAATCACAATCGCGCGCGCCTTTCATCTTTCCCCAAATACTCCCGCCGGAGGCCCCGCCGGCTATTGCTGGTACCACCAGGTATCGGGCAGAAAACCCAGCCAGTCGCCATACATGGGGATATGCTCGGGATAGTGCAGCTCCTTCACATGGGCGATACGCGAGATATTGGAATACCAGACCGGGATCACATAGCGCCCGGCGGTCAGGATCCGGTCCAGCGCGCGGGTGGCGGCGCGGAAATCGTCCTGGCTTTGCGCCGACAGCATCCGGTCGATCATCGCGTCGATCGCCGGGCTCTTGACCCCCATCCAGTTGCGCGAGCCCTCCACATCGGCCAGTTCCGAACCCCAATAGAGCTTCTGCTCGTTGCCGGGGCTGAGCGACAGGCCGCGCCGGTACCAGGCCATGTCGAAATCGAACGCCTTGGTGCGCTCGGTATATTGGGCGCTGTCCACCAGGGTGACGGTGGGGGTAATGCCCAGCCGCTTCAGCGCGGCGGTGTAGAGGTCGATCACCTGCCGGGTCTCGGTGGCGTTCTGGCTCAGCACGATCTCGAAGGTAAAGGGCTGGCCCGCGGCGTTTTTCATCACCCCGTCCTGAACCGTCCAGCCGGCCTGTTCCATCAGCGCCAGCGCCCGCTTGATGCCGGCGCGGTTGCGCTCGCTCCCGTCCGAGACCGGCAGGCAATAGCCCTCGATCGTGCCCGGCAACACCTGGTCCGCGAATGGCGCCAGCAGCTCGGCCACCTTGCCCTCGGCCGGGGCGCAGGGCTTCATGCCCAGCACCGAGTTCGAGAAATAGGACTGGATCCGCGGCAGCCGCCCGCCATTGATGGTCTGGTTGATGAACTCGAAATTGAAGGCCTGGATCATCGCCTCGCGCACCCGCCAGTCCTTGAAGACCTGGCGCCGGGTATTCATCACGAACCCCTTGATGCCGGTGGGGCGCTTGTGCGGGATGATCGACTTGACGATATCGCCGCGGGTCACCGCCGGAAAGTCATATTGCTGTTCCCACTTGACCGGGTTGCCCTCGCGAAAGGTGCTGGCCTCGCCGGCCTTGAAGGCCTCGA
>CAZPDV010000211.1:0-4006 GCA_964585355.1 uncultured Aliiroseovarius sp. | reverse complement strand
CGGAAAATGACTGAAACCGGGGGCGCAAGGTAAATGAGGACAGGCCCTAGATGTCCGCGTAGATCTCGCGCAGGCGCGCCACTGCCAGGTCCGGCGCAAGCTCCTCGCTCTCGCCGGTGCGGCGGCTGGTCAGCTCGACCGCGCCGTTTTTCAGCCCACGCGGCCCGACGGTGATCCGCCAGGGCAGGCCGATCAGGTCCATGGTGGCGAACTTGGCGCCGGCGCGCTCCTCGCGGTCGTCATAGAGCGGCTCGAGCCCGGCTTCGCCCAGCGCCCTGTAGATGTCCTCGCAGGCCCGGTCGCATTCCGCATCGCCCTGGCGCAGGTTGACGATCCCCGCATGAAAGGGGGTGACGCCTTCGGGCCAGATGATGCCCTTGTCGTCATGGCTGGCCTCGATGATGGCGCCGACCAGGCGGCTTACGCCGATGCCGTGGCTGCCCATATGCACCGGCACCTGCTCGCCCTTGTCGTTGGTGACGGTGGCGCCCATGGCGGCCGAATACTTGGTCCCGAAATAGAAGATCTGCCCCACCTCGATGCCGCGGCTGACCTTGCGCCGGGCCTCGGGCACCTCGCGCTCGAACAGGGTCTCATCGTGGGTCTCGTCGGTGCGGGCATAGGGGGTGGTCCACTCCTTGGCGATCAGGGCGCACTGGTCCCAATCGGAATAGTCGATCTCGCGGTTGCCCAGCTTCAGCTCGGTAATGGCGCTGTCATAGAACACCTCGCTTTCGCCGGTCTCGGCCAGCACCAGGAATTCATGCGTGTCCTCGCCCCCGATCGGCCCCGAATCGGCGCGCATCGGAATGGCCTGCAGCCCCATGCGCTCATAGGTGCGCAGATAGCTGACCATGTGGCGGTTATAGGCATGCAGGGCGTGCTCGTAATCAATGTCGAAATTGTAGCCGTCCTTCATGTAGAATTCGCGCCCGCGCATGACCCCGAAGCGCGGGCGGATCTCGTCGCGGAATTTCCACTGGATCTGATAAAGCGTCAGCGGCAGATCCTTGTAGCTGGACACGTTCGCGCGGAAGATGTCGGTCACCAGTTCCTCGGCGGTGGGGGTATAGAGCATGTCGCGCCCGTGCCGGTCGCGGATGCGCAGCATTTCCTCGCCATAATCGTCATAGCGGCCGGATTCGCGCCACAGATCGGCCGATTGCAGGGTCGGCATCAGGATCTGAAGATGCCCGGCGCGGGCCTGTTCCTCGATGATGATGCGCTCGATATTCTTGAGCACCTTGAGCCCCAGGGGCAGCCATGAATAGATGCCGGCGCTGGCCTGCTTGATCATGCCGGCGCGCAACATATAGCGGTGCGAAACGATCTGGGCTTCCGAGGGGGTCTCCTTGAGAACCGGCAGGAAATAGCGGGACAGACGCATGGGGCAGGGGCCTTTCTGATTGCAAGCGTTGCTTCCGGGTTTAGGCGACAGGCGCGCGCGGGGCAAGCGCCGGTTCCCTGCCGGGGCACGAAGGCGTTGACCCGCCGCCCGGCGGATGCCAGACAGGGGCCACCCAGACAGGAGGTTGTTTTCATGGCTCTTTCGCGCCTTGCCCTGACCGTCGTGCTTGTGCTCTGCCCGGCCCTGGTCGCCCCCGCCGCCGCGCAGACCGCCGGCGGGGTCTTTACCGTCAAGACCCCCGGCATGGTCGCCACCAGCCCCCTGCCTGCCTTTGCCCGCAGCGGCGGGGCCGAGGAATACGTCAATGCCGGCGGCGGCGACCGGCCCTGGGCCATTCACGAGCTGATCCCCAAGGGCGAGAGCTTCGAGGCCTGGAGCACGCTTTTTGCCGGGCTGCTGGAGGAAAACCTGAACCAGGACATGAGCGCCTATGTCAACACCCAGTTCGGTGTCTATGCCAACGCCTGCGGCTCGACCACCGACATGTTCCGGCTGTTTCGCCATGACGGCACCGCCCAGGATAACCGCGAGCGCATCCTGTTCTCGATCCTGTGCCCGGCCTATAACGACAGCCCCGACCGGGGCGAGGTCATGGTGATGATGGTCGTGCGACAGGGGCGTGATTATGTGCGCTTCTATCAGCACTGGCGCGGCCCGGCCTTTGACCCGGACACGCCGCAAGGCTGGCCCCGGCCCGAGCCGGACGCGCTGCACGATTTCCTTGAAATCTATGATGCGGCCCGCCTGACCGGGCAGGACGGCAAAGGCTGACAGGGGGGCGCGCCGGCTTGCAACCGCCCGCGCCATGGGTAATGCTTGCCCGAACCGGAGAACGCCATGGCACTGCCTGCAAATGTACAGATCAGATACTGGGCCATCGCCGCGGCGGTGTTTTTCGCCCTGCTCTGGGCCTTGGGCAATGTGATCCTGCCATTCATCCTGGGATCGGCCATCGCCTATTTCCTCGACCCGCTGGCCGACCGGCTTGAGGCCGCGGGGCTGTCGCGTTCGCTTTCGACCACGATCATTTCCCTTTTCGCGGTGCTGATCTTCACGATCGCGGCGCTGGCGATCGTACCGGCTCTGATCAGCCAGGCCGCGGCCCTGATCGACGTGGCGCCGACGCTTTTCAACAACCTCAAGGATTTCCTGACCGAGCGCTTTCCCAGCCTGATGGACGAAAACAGCGTGGTGGGGCAGACGCTCCTGCGGCTGGGGGCGCGCATCCAGGAATATGGCGGGGCGCTTCTGAGCACGCTGCTTTCCTCGGCGCTGAGCGTGATCAACGTGCTGATGTTGTTCATCATCGTGCCGGTGGTGGCGTTTTACATGCTGCTGGACTGGGACCGGATGGTGGCGGTGATCGACAGCCTGCTGCCGCGCGACCATGCGCCGACGATTCGCCACCTGGCGCGCGAGATCGACAATACCCTGTCCAGTTTCATCCGCGGCATGGGCACGGTGTGCCTGATCCTGGGCACCTATTACGCCGTGGCGCTGGCGGCGGCGGGGCTGAATTTCGGGCTGGTGATCGGCGCCATTGCCGGGTTGTTGACCTTCATCCCCTATGTCGGGGCGCTGATCGGCGGCAGCATGGCAATCGGGCTGGCATTGTTTCAATTCTGGGGCGGCAGCCAGGTGGTGGATGGCGAAACCGTGGTGCAGGCCACCAACTGGGTCCGCATAGCCGCAGTCACCGGGATTTTCGTTCTGGGGCAGATGGTCGAGGGCAATTTCCTGACCCCGAAACTGGTGGGCGAGTCGGTCGGGCTGCACCCGGTCTGGCTGCTTTTTGCGCTGTCGGCCTTTGGCACGCTGTTCGGCTTTGTCGGCATGCTGGTGGCGGTGCCGGTGGCCGCGGCGATCGGGGTGATCGTGCGCTTTTTCGTGGATTATTACAAACAGGGGCCGCTCTATCGCGGCCTCGTGGACAAGACCGGCGAAAGCAATGGCTGAAGCCGATCAGTTGATCCTCGACCTGCCGGTGGCCACCAGCCGCGCCCGCGGCGATTTCCTGGTTGCGCCGTCCAATGCGCTGGCGTTCAGGACGGTCGAGACCTGGCCCGACTGGCCCGGCGGCAAGCTGCTCGTGACCGGCCCGACCGGCGCCGGCAAAAGCCATCTGGCGGCCCTCTGGCAGGAAAGATCGGGCGCCCGGCTGCTCACCCCTGATGACCTGGATCGGGCGGATGCAGGCGCCCTGGCCCGCGAGCCGGTGCTGTTCGAGGACGCCGAGCAGGTGGCCGGGCATGCGCTGCGCGAAGAGGCGCTGTTTCACCTTTACAACGCGCTGCACTCTGCCGGGCTCAGCCTGATGCTGACCGCGCCCAGCCCGCCGCGCGACTGGGGGCTGAGCCTGCCTGACCTGCAAAGCCGGCTGCGCGCCATCGCCACCGTGCGCATCGACCCGCCGGACGACGCGCTGCTTGCCGCGGTGTTGGTCAAGCTGTTTGCCGATCGGCAGATCGCGGTGCCTCCAAACGTGATCACTTTTCTGACCCCGCGCATGGAGCGCTCGCTCGCCACCGCCGCGCGGCTGGTCGAAGCGATCGACACCCTCGCCCTGACCGAAAAACGCGATGTGACCCGCAGGTTGGC
>CAZPDV010000210.1:0-4038 GCA_964585355.1 uncultured Aliiroseovarius sp. | reverse complement strand
AGGTACTGGGATGTCTGAAAGAAAGAACACAAAATGGGCGATTTTGAGGGGCGTGACCGGACAGGCGACATTGGGCTGCGGCGGCCGGTGCAAGGCACGTTCAAGGCAGTACTTCAGCGTGTAATTTTCATTGTAATTCTGACGCTTGGCGCGGGCGTGATCGCGGCGCCAAACGTGGCTGTGGCCCAGAGCTACAGCTTCTCCTCGATCCAGATCGAGGGCCTGGGCCGGATCGAGGCCGCCACCGTGCTGTCCTATCTGGGAATCGAACGCGGCAAGAGCGTCTCGGCGCCGGCGCTCAACGATGCCTATCAGCGGCTTGTCGCCAGCGGCCTGTTCGAAAAGGTCGAAATCATCCTCCGCGGCGGCACCCTGGTGGTGCGGGTGCAGGAGCGGCCGACCATCAGCCGCATCTCGATCGAGGGCAACAAGCGGCTGCGTGACAAGAACCTGCTGCCGCTTCTGCAAAGCCAGCCCCGGCATGTCTTTTCGCCCGCCGTGGCCGAGCAGGACGTGCAGGCCATTGTCGGCGCCTATCAGGCCCAGGGCCGGCTGGAAGTGGTGGTCGAGCCCAAGCTGATCCGCCGCTCCAACAATCGGGTCGATCTGGTGTTCGAGGTCACCGAGAGCAAGAATACCGAGGTCGGGCGCCTGTCCTTCGTCGGCAACCGCGCCTTCAGCGATTCCCGCCTGCGCCGGGTGGTGCAGACCAAGCAGGCCGGGCTGCTGCGCGCCATCATCAAGGCCGACACCTATGTGCCGGACCGGATCGCCTTCGACAAGCAGGTGCTCAGCGATTTCTATCAATCGCGGGGCTATGTCGATTTCCAGGTGCTCAGCGCCACCTCCGAGCTTTCGCGTGAGCGCGATGCGTTTTTCGTCACCTTCAAGGTCCGCGAGGGGCGGCAGTTCCGGTTTGGCAGCGTGACCACGGTCTCGGAAGTGCCCGGGGTCGAGGCCGACGCGTTTGCCCGGCTGGCCAGGATCCGCGCCGGCTCGATCTATAATCCCGGCGATCTGGACAAGGCGATTGCCCGCATGGAGGCGCTGGCCACCCGCAAGGGGCTCAACTTCATCAAGGTCGAGCCCCGCATCACCCGCAATGACCGGGATCAGACCCTGGACGTGGAGCTGGTGATCAAGCGCGGTCCGCGGGTGATCGTCGAGCGTATCGACATCGAAGGCAATGCCACCACCCTGGACCGGGTGATTCGCAGCCAGTTCCGCACCGCCGAGGGCGACCCGTTCAACCCGCGCGAGATCCGCGCCGCGGCCGAACGCATCCGCGCCCTTGGCTTCTTCTCGGATGTGCAGGTGCAGGCCCGTGACGGCAGTGCGCCGGGCAATATCGTGGTGGATGTCAACGTGGAAGAGGCCCCCACCGGCAGCTTCTCGTTCGGCGGCGTCTATTCGCTGGAGCAGGGCTTCGGCCTGAACCTGGCCTATAGCGAAAAGAACTTCCTGGGCCGGGGGCAATTCATCAGCCTGTCGCTGGTCACCGGCAAGGATACCGGCACGTTCAGCTTCTCGTTTGCCGAGCCCCGGCTGATGGGGCGCGACCTGCGGCTGGGGCTGGATGCCTATCTGACCCGCACCCAGGCCAATGCGGCCGCCCCCTATGACACCCAGCGGCTGCGCTTCGAGCCCTCGGTGGAATTTCCGGTTTCGGCCAACGGGCGGGTCGGCTTCAAGGTGTTTTACGGCGGCGCCAATATCGAGAACGTGACCGCCGGTTCCTCGGCCCTGTTCACCGCCGAGGCGGCGCGCGGCATTCAGGCCGGCGGCGGCGTTGGCTTCAGCTACTCGTTCGACAACCGCCGCGGCGATCTGGCCCCGGATGTGGCCCTGCGCTTCAAGATCGCCACCGAATTCGGCGGCTATGGCTCGGACTACACCTATGCCAAGACCACCGCGACCGCCGCGGCCCAGACCCGGATCATCAACGATCAGGTCACGCTCAGCGCCACGGTTGAAGGCGGCGCGCTGGTATCGACCAATGGCGCCAGCAGCCGGGTCACCGACCGCTTCTTCATGGGGTCAAGCACCATGCGCGGCTTTGGCGTCAACGGGGTCGGCCCGCGCGACCCTGGCACCGGCGATGCGGTGGGCGGCAACATGTTCGCCGTGGCCCGGTTCGAGGCGCAGTTCCCGATCGGCCTGCCCGAGGAATACGGCATCAGCGGCGGCCTGTTCTTTGATGTAGGCAGCCTGTGGGGGCTGGACGATACCCTGGCCGGCAGCATCGACGACGCGGCCTATCTGCGCTCGGTGGTGGGGGCCAGCATTTTCTGGAAAACCCCGATCGGGCCGCTGCGCTTCAACTTCACCCATGCGCTGGCCAAGCAAAGCTATGATGTCGAGAACACCTTCGAGTTCACCATCTCGACCCAGTTCTGAGATGGCCGCGCGGACACCCTGCGGCCGGGTGCCGGGCGCGGCGCCGTCGTGGTGGCGCGCCCTGGGCCGGGCGGTGGCGGTGGGGCTGACGGTCGGGCTGGCAGTGGGGCCGGGGCCGGCCCTGGCGCAGGATCTGGGGCAGGTGGTCTCGCCGATCCTGCTGGTGGACCGCGAGCGGCTTTATGCCCAGAGCGATTTCGGCCAGCGCACCGCCGCCATGCTCGAGTCCGAGCGGGCGCGCATGGAGGCCGAAACCCGCAAGATCGAGGACGATCTCAAGGCCGAGGAGCAGGCCCTCACCGAGGCGCGCAAGACCCTCTCGCCCGAGGAATTTCGCGCCCGCGCCGATGCGTTTGACGCCAAGGTGGTGGCCCTGCGCCGCGAGCGCGACCAGGCGCAGGAGTCGCTGCTGGCCGAGTTCGACAAGGCCCGGGCGCGTTTCCTGCAACAGGTGGGGCCGATCCTGGCGACGATCCTGCGCGAACATGGCGCGCTGGTCATGCTCGACCGCCGGGTGGCGCTGCTGGCGGCAAACCAGATCGACATCACCGACGAGGCGATCCGCCGGATCGACGCAGCGCTTGCCGATGTGGACCCGGCCCTGCCGGAGGCGCAGGAGGAGGCCCCGGCACCGCAGGACCCGCCCGCCGACAGCCAGTGAGCCCGCGGCCCGATGTCGATTTGTCTTGAAAGCCCCCCGGCCTTGCGGCTTTCGCCTTTCGCTCAACCGGCTTGTGGTTTGTCAGTCTACGGCCTAATGTGCTGAAAATGAAATGCGGATCGTTGAATTGCTTGCAGAAAAAGAGGTTCGCGCTCGACCCCGGGGTGGGCGCGCTGCGAGTTCCCCAAGGCCGGCCCTTTCGCAAGGCTTGCAGGCGGTTGATGGCCTGCATTCAATTCGCGCCCGCCCTGGGGGCGGGGTCGGGCGCGAACCGGATCGCATGCGATCCGGGGGGAAATGGCCCTGAATGATCCAAACATTTGCTTCGGGGGCCTGGGGGTGAACCGAGTTCTGACTGGAAGGGATGAGAGAGATGAGTGACCTGCCGCAAAGTGCCGATATCGCGCTGATTCAGCGCTGCATCCCGCATCGCTATCCCTTCCTGCTGATCGACCGGGTCGAGCAGATCGTGCCCGATGTTTCGGCGGTGGGCATCAAGATGGTGAGCTTCAACGAGCCACAGTTCCAGGGCCATTTCCCGGATACGCCGATCTTTCCCGGCGTGATGATCATCGAGGCCATGGCCCAGACCGCGGCGGTGATGGCGATGCTCAGCCAGAACCTGCTGGATACCGATGCGCTGGTCTATTTCATGGGCATCGACAAGGCCAAGTTCCGCCGCAAGGTGGGGCCGGGCGACCGGCTGGAACTGGCGGTGCGTACCCTGCGCGGCGGCGGCAAGGCGCGGGTCTGGAAGTTCGAGGGCCGCGCCACGGTCGAGGGCGAGCTGGCCGCCCAGGCCGAGTTCACCGCCATGCTGGACCGGCGCGGGGCCTGAACATGGCGATCGACCCCAGTGCCCGGATCCATGCCTCGGCGGTGGTCGAAGAGGGCGCCGAGATCGGCGCCGGCGTGCGCGTCGGTGCCTTCAGCCTGATCGGCCCCAAGGTCCGGCTGGGGCCGGGGGTGGATATTCGCAG
>CAZPDV010000209.1:0-4072 GCA_964585355.1 uncultured Aliiroseovarius sp. | reverse complement strand
TAGCTCCAGGCGGCGTCGGGGATTTCGGTGCTCTTGGTGTGCAGGGTGAAGTGGCTGGCCTCGCCCTTGCGCGGGCAGGTGGTGCGGGTGGGAGAGGGGTCGAAAAACGCCATCGCCACGGCCGCGCGCGGGAAATAGATCACCGGATCGTGGCCGGGTTCGATCAGCTCCAGCGCCTCGGTGGTTTCGCCCAGCACGGCGCCGCCGGCGCGCACGACCCAGGTGCCTTCTGCCTTGCGAAGCGTGATTTCGGTCATGTTTCCCCCGTTTCTGTCCGTGAGCGGCCCCTATAGCACAAAAGCCGCCCCGGCGCAGCGAAAATCCCGAATGACCCGGCGTCAGATCGGCGCACAGGCCGCCTTGAGCCAGCTCCGCGCCGGGCTGGAAAGCTTGGGCGCGAGCATGTCCCAGGTCTGGGCGTGATAGGCATTGAGCCAGGCGCGGGCGCCGGGGCTGAGCCGATCCGGCAGGATCAGCCGGCGGTCGATGGGCACGAAGGTCAGGGTCTCGAACCGCAGCATGTCGCGGTCGTCGCCGCCTTCGGGGCGGGGGGCCTGTTCGACCACGATCAGGTTCTCGATGCGGATGCCAAAGGCGCCGTCGCGGTAATAGCCGGGCTCGTTCGACAGGATCATGCCCGGCTCCAGCGGCACCTCCGAAACCCGGCTGAGCCGCTGCGGGCCTTCGTGCACGGAAAGATACGCGCCCACCCCGTGGCCGGTGCCGTGGTTGAAGTCAAGATGCGCGCGCCACAGCGGATAGCGGGCGATGGCGTCAAGGTCGCGCCCGGCAAGCCCCACCGGCCAGCGCAGGCGGGATATCGCAATCATCCCCTCCAACACCCTGGTAAAACAGGCTTTTTCCTCGTCTCCCACCGCGCCCACCGGCAGGGTCCGGGTGATGTCGGTGGTGCCGTCGATATATTGCCCGCCGCTGTCGAGCACCACCAGATCGCCGGGTTTCAGGCGGCGGTTGCTCTCTTCCGTCACCCGATAATGCATGATCGCGCCATTGGGGCCGGAGCCGGCGATGGTCTCGAACGAGATGTCCCTGAGCGCCCCCGAGGCGCGGCGCTGGCTTTCAAGCTCGGTCACCAGGTCGATCTCGGTCAGGACGGTATTGGGCGCGGTGGCGTCGAACCAGGCCAGAAATTCGACCACGGCGAGGGCGTCGCGGATATGGGCAGCGCGGGCGCCGGCGATTTCGGTGGGGTTCTTGCGCGCCTTGGGCAGGATGCAGGGGTCTTGCGCATGGGCGACCTCGCAGCCGGCGGCCTCGAGGATGCGGCTGATCGCCAGCGGGGCGGTGTTGCGATCGACCCGGACCGGGCCGGCAAGCGCCGCCAGGGCCGCCTCGAAGCTGGCGCTGGGATAGAGGCGCACCTCCGGCCCCAGATGGGCGCCGATATCGGTGCTGCGGGCCGGGTGGGTGAAGAAATCGACCCGGCCGCTGTCATGCAGGATGGCAAAGCCCTGGACCACCGGCACATGCTCGATGTCATTGCCGCGGATATTGAGCAGCCAGGCGATCGAATCGGTCAGGGTCAGGATCGCGGCGCGGTGGCCGGCCCGGCGCAGTTCCGCGGCCAGGTCGGCGCGTTTTTCCTCGTGTGATTTACCTGCATATTCAATTGGGTACGGGGTGATCTTGCCATGGGGCGGGGCGGGGCGGTCGGGCCATATCCGGTCGATCAGGTTGGCGGTGGGGACAAGCTTGACCCCGCTGTCGGCAAGGCCCTCGCGGATCGTCTCGATTTCGCCCAGGGTGTGCAGCCAGGGGTCGAAGCCGACCCGGCCGCCCTCGGGCAGGTTTTCGCGCAGCCAGTCGGCGGGCCTGGTCTCGGGCCAGGGGACCGGGGTGAAGCTGGCCAGATCGACCTGGCCGCGCACCTGGTTGCGATAGCGGCCGTCGACGAAGATGCCGGCCTTGTCCGCCAGCGCGATGCAGAACCCGGCCGAGCCGGTGAAGCCGGTGAGCCATTCCAGCCGCTTGTCGGCATCGGCGACATATTCGCCCTGATGCGCGTCGGCGCGCGGGGTGATGAAACCTGCCAGCTTTTCGCCTGCCATTTCGGCGCGCAGGGCCTTGAGGCGGGCGGGGCCCTGGGAGGGGTCGGCGTGGCTCTTGAAGGTCTGAAACATTGGCGCTGTTCCTGTAACAAGCCGGGGGGCGCGGCCCCCCGGACCCCCCGGAGTATTTCGGGAAAGATGAAAGGGATGCGGGGGTTACATCGCCTTTTTCAGGCCCATGACCCGGGCGCGGGCGCGCTTGTCCTGGTCAAACAGGGCGGCAAGCTGTTCGGTCATGGCGCCGGCCAGTTGTTCGACATCGGTGATGGTGACGGCGCGCTCATAGTAGCGGGTGACATCGTGGCCGATGCCGATGGCCAGCAGTTCGACCTGCTTGCGTTTTTCGACCATGGCGATCACGTCGCGCAGGTGTTTTTCCAGGTAATTGGCCGGGTTGACGGAAAGGGTGCTGTCATCGACCGGGGCGCCGTCCGAGATCACCATCAGGATCTTGCGGGCCTCGGGGCGGCAGGCCACGCGTTTATGGGCCCATTCCAGGGCTTCGCCGTCGATATTTTCCTTGAGCAGGCCTTCCTTCATCATCAGGCCGAGATTGGGGCGGGCGCGGCGCCAGGGGGCGTCGGCGGCCTTGTAGATGATGTGGCGCAGGTCGTTGAGGCGCCCGGGCTGTTGCGGGCGGCCGTCATTGAGCCATTTCTCGCGGCTCTGGCCGCCTTTCCAGGCGCGGGTGGTGAAGCCCAGGATCTCGACCTTGACCTGGCAGCGTTCCAGGGTGCGCGCCAGCACGTCGGCGCAGATCGCGGCGATCGAGATCGGCCGGCCGCGCATGGAGCCGGAATTGTCGATCAGCAGCGTCACCACGGTGTCGCGGAACTCGGTATCCTTTTCCTGTTTGAAAGACAGCGGCGTGGTCGGGTTGGCGACCACCCGGGCCAGCCGGCCGGCGTCCAGCGTGCCCTCTTCCAGGTCGAATTCCCAGGAGCGGTTCTGTTGCGCCTGAAGCCGGCGCATGAGCTTGTTTGCCAGCCGGCCGACCGCGCCCTTCAAGGGGTCGAGCTGTTGGTCGAGATAGGCGCGCAGGCGGTCGAGTTCGGCCGGCTCGGCCAGGTCTTCGGCGCGGATTTCTTCATCGAATTCAGTGGTGTAAACGCGATAGTCCGGGTCGGCCTCGCTGACCGGCATGGGCGGGGGCGGCTCCATCTCGGCCTCGCCCTCGGGCAGCTCGGCCTCGTCACCCATTTCCAGATCGCTCTGGTCGTCCATGGAGACCTGGGCTTCGCTCTGGTCGTCCATTTCCTCCTGGCTCTGCTCGGGCTGGGCGTCGGCCTGGTCCTGCTCCGCGCTTTCTTCGGACCCCTCTTCCTGTTGCTGGTCTTCCTCGCTTTCTTCGGCCTGGTCGTCCTGGTCCTGGTCTTCCATGTCCGGGTCGTCGCCCAGCTGATCGCCATAGCCGAGATCGGCGATGATCTGGCGGGCGAGGCGGGCGAATTCCTGCTGGTCGGCCAGGGCGGCGTCGAGGTTCCGGAGCGTGTCGGCGGCCTTTTGCTCGATCGCCTCGCGCCACAGGTCCATGACGTTTTGCGCGCCTTCGGGCAGGGGGCGGCCGGTGGCCAGGTGGCGCAGCAGGTAGCCCGCGGCCTCGGGCAGCGGCGCGTTGGCCTGGTCCCGGATCTGAGAGAAGCCGCGCCGGGCGGCCTCGGCGCCGATCTTGGCGTCGATATTGCCGGCGGTGCCGGGCATGGCGCGCGCGCCCATGGCCTCGCAGCGGGCGGTCTCCATCGCCTCGTAGAGGTCGCGCGCCATCTGCCCCTCGGGGGCATAGCGGGCATGCAGGGCGGCATCGTGGAACTTGTGACGCAGCGCATAGGCGTCTGCGGTGCCGCGCGCCAGCAGCACCTCGTCGCGGGTCATGCGGCGGGTGACCTGCGGCAGGCGCATGGCATCGTCGGTCTGACCGGGCGGATCGACCGAGAAGCTGACCGTGAGGTCGCTGTCATCGGCCAGGGTCTTTGTGCCTATGGTGCCACAGATACAGCCCGGCT
>CAZPDV010000208.1:2568-4081 GCA_964585355.1 uncultured Aliiroseovarius sp. | reverse complement strand
CCGCCCCCGGCCTCGGGCCCGCTCGGCGGCACCCGCATCATAGATATGGCGTGAAATTTACGGTTCAAGAGGGGGGCACCTGCCCGTGGCCCCGGCGTCAGGCAATCGCATGCCGGGGCGCTGCCTATGGCCGGACGAACTTGGCGCCTGAGGCGGCGGTGTTGCCCTGGGGCGAGAGGATCCGCACTGCCTGCCGGGGCCGGCTGAACACCCCGTCGCTGGCCGCCAGCATTGCCATCATGTCGGCCAGCGGTTGCTGCAGCGAGGTGCCGAGCGACACCGGAATGTCGCGCGCCATGGCCTTGGCCGACACCACCGAGACGATCTGCGGCTGCCCGTTGCGATAGACGAAAACCGGCGCCCCGGACGACCCGAAATCGACATTGCACGACATCACCAGCGCCCCGGACTGGCGCGCCAGCACCTTGCAGCCCTGCTGCAGGCTGGGCCGGTCGGCGCGGTCGAAGGCATAGCTGACAACGCCGACCTGCGCCCCCTTGGCCGGCTGGGCCGCCACCGCGAACGGGCGGATCGCGCGCGAGCGGATCGGCTGATCCAGTTCCAGCAGCGCCAGGTCATAGCGCACCCGTTGCTCCAGCCGGTCGGTGGCATAGACGTAATCGGGATGCACGATCACCCGCCGCACCCCGCGATAGGCCGAGGCCCGGCCCGAGCGCCAGCCGGCCAGAAACTCGATCTCGCCCTCGTCAACCCGCTTGCCGGTGTCGTGGTCAAACATGCAATGGGCGGCGGTCAGGACCAGGTTTTCCGCCACCAGCGCCCCGGTGCAAAAGGCGCGCGTGCCGATATTGACCCGCCCGACACCCTCCCAGCCGCGGCTGTCATCCAGCGAAAACAGCCCCTGAAGCGGCGCAGTGCCGGCCTCGGCGGGCGGGGTCAGCAGGATATATCCGATGGCGAGCGCCAGCAGAAGTTTCAAAAGCTTGAACATGGCCGTTCCCTTGTCATCGGGAACGGGCTATCGGGCGGGCTGGGCAGGATTAAGGCGAAAACGGTGCCATTTTTGGCGGTTTCGGCCCGCCCGTGGCCCAGTCCAGCAGCTCGACGCTGTGCACCACCGGCACGCCGGCGCCCCCCGCCAGCTGGACCATGCAGCCGATATTGCCGGTGGCGATTGCCTGCGGCCCGGTCGCCTTGAGCGTCTCCAGCTTGCGCGCCTTCAGCTTGGCCGAAATCTCGGGCTGAAGCAGGTTGTAGGTGCCGGCCGAGCCACAGCACAGATGCGCGTCTGCCGGCTCCACCACCTCAAACCCCGCCTTGCGCAACAGCGCCTTGGGCAGGTCGCGGATCTGCTGACCATGCTGGAGCGAACAGGCGGCGTGATAGGCCACCCGCAGCGCCGGCGCGCCGCCCTCGGGCAGGTCGAGCCGGGCGATCACCTCGGTCACATCGGCGGCCAGGGCGGCCACCCGCGCCGCGTCCTCGGCCAGCGGATCGCCCGCGAACATGTGGCCGTAATCCTTGACCGTGGTGCCGCAGCCCGAGGCATTGA
>CAZPDV010000208.1:0-2468 GCA_964585355.1 uncultured Aliiroseovarius sp. | reverse complement strand
CCCGACGGGCAGGTGGTCATGCAGGACAGGCACGACAGGCAGCGGTCCACATGGCGCACGGTTTCCGCCGGCGGCGCGCCGCCCTGTTCCAGCATGTCCTTGATCAGGTAAATCCGCCCGCGCGGACTGTCGAGCTCGTCGCCCAACACCTGATAGGTGGGGCAAGTGGCGGTGCACATGCCGCAATGCACACAGGCGCGCAGGATCTTGTTGGCCTCGGAAATGGCCGGCGATTGCAACTGCTCGGGGGTGAAAAAGGTCTGCATCCTACGCCCCCATCAGGCCGGGGTTCAGAATCCCCCTCGGGTCGAATTTCTCCTTTATCTGGCGGCTCAGACGCGCCAGAATCGGGCTTTCAGGTTGAAAAACTGCAAGTTCGGCGCGCAAGGCCTCCGGCGCCCGGATCAGCGTCGCATGCCCGCCCAGCCGGGATATCGCCTCCCGGATCGGGCCCGCGCCGGCCTCCTTCCCGACCGCGACCAAAAGCCAGACCAGGCCTCCGCCCCAGTCGAAAATCGCCTCTGCCGCCAGCCCGGCCCGCGCCAGCGCCTCCAGCAAAACCGGCCCGTCCGAGGGCCTGAGCGACAGCCGCCAGACCGCGCCGTCGCGCCCGGCAAAGGGCCGCACATCGCGCAGCTCGCGCCACAAGGCGGCGCTTGCCTCGGCCTCCACCAGGCGCCAGTCCCCGCCAAGGGCCGCGCGCAATGCCCCGGCCCGATAGGCCACCGACGGGGCGAATCCCTCAAGCCGCAACCGCACCTCGCCGGCCACGAGCGCCGCCCCCGACACCTCGTAAGGGGTGCCCAGCGCCCGCGCCATCAGCGCCACCCCCGGCCCCGGCGCCAGCCCCTCGGCCACCAGCGTCGCCTCGGTCTCCGGCAGGGCCAGCACCTTCAGGCTGACCTCGCTCAGCACCCCCAGCGTGCCCCAGGACCCGGCCATCAGCCGCGCCAGGTCAAGGCCGGTGACATTCTTCATCACCCGACCGCCGCTCTTGATCACCTGCCCGCGCCCATCGACAAACCGCACCCCCAGCAGGAAATCCCGGCACGCCCCCACCTGCACCCGGCGCGGGCCCGACACATTCGCCGCCACCACCCCGCCGATGGTGGGCACGCCCTCGCTGCCCAGAAGCGGCCGGTGGTCCATCGGCTCGAAGGCCAGCCGCTGGCCCTCGGAGGCCAACAGCGCCTCCACCTCGGTCAGCGCCATGCCCGCCCCCACCACCAGGGTCAGCGCCCCCGGCTCATAAAGCCGCACGCCCCCGATCCCCACTTCCAGCCGCGCGCCGGCCACCGGCCTGCCGATATCGCGGGTGCCGCCGCCGACAATCCGCAGCGGCCCCGGCGCCGCCGCCACCGCCTCGGCCAGTTCCAGCTCTGTCTCGGGTCTCATCATGCGCTTCTTCTGTTTGAAAATATCCTGGGGTGAGCCCGGAACGGGCGAGGGGCAAAGCCCCTATTGCGCCCCCTCTTTGCGCCGCGCCGCAGAGGCTTCCAGCGGAAACACCTTGGCCGGGTTCAGCAGCCAGTCCGGGTCGAACACGTCCTTGAGCCGCATCTGCGCCTCCAGGTCCACCTCGGAAAACTGCGTGCCCATCAACTCGCGCTTTTCCACTCCTACCCCATGCTCGCCAGTCAGGCAGCCGCCGACCTCGACGCACAGTTTCAGGATATCCGCCCCCAGCGCCTCGCATTTCTCCAGGTCGCCGGGCTTGTTGGCATCATAGAGGATCAGGGGGTGCATGTTGCCGTCGCCGGCGTGAAACACATTGCCCACCTGCAACCCGTAAGCGGCGCTCATCTCGCCGATCCGGCCCAGCACATGCGGCAATTCGCTGACCGGGATGGTGCCGTCCAGGCACATGTAATCGTTGATCCGCCCGACCGCGCCAAAGGCCGACTTGCGGCCCAGCCAGATGCGCGCGCTTTCCTCCTCGGACTGGCTCTCGCGCAGTTCCACCGGGTCATGGCGGCGGGCGATCTCCTTGATCCGCGCCATCTGCGCGTCGATCTCCTCGGGGCTGCCCTCGACCTCGATGATCAGCATCGCCTCGCAATCGGGATAGCCGGAATGGGCATGCGCCTCGCTGGCCTGGATGCACAGCCGGTCCATGAACTCGATCGCCACCGGCAACAGGCCCGATCGGATGATGTCGCTGACGCAGGCGCCGGCCACCACCGGGCTGTCAAAGCCGATCAGCACCGGGCGCGCGCCCTCGGGCTTGGGCAGGATGCGCAGGGTCGCCTCGGTGACGATGCCCAGCTGCCCCTCGCTGCCACAGATCAGCCCCAGCAGGTCCAGCCCACCCGCATCCGACCACGGCCCGCCGATCTCGACCACCTCGCCATCGGCCATGACCATTTTCACCCCCAGCAGGTTGTTGGTGGTGACACCGTATTTCAGGCAATGGGCGCCGCCGGAATTCATCGCGATATTGCCGGCAATGGCACAGGCCAGCTGGCTGG
>CAZPDV010000207.1:2567-4102 GCA_964585355.1 uncultured Aliiroseovarius sp. | reverse complement strand
GCAGGCAATCCGGGGGCCATGAGATCAATGATATGAAATTCGTTTCCACTATACTCGGTCTGCGGGCGTAGAATTCAGGGCAGGGCCTCATGTCTCATAATCCGATCCGTCCCTGGCGGGACATCATCCGTCGCAAATCCCGGCAGGTCATGGTGGGCAAGGTGCCGGTGGGGGGGGAGGCGCCGATCGCGGTGCAGACCATGACCAATACCGACAGTTCGGATGTCTCTGCGACCCTGGCCCAGGTGCTGGCGGCGGCCGAGGCGGGGGCGGATATCGTGCGCATCTCGACCCCGGATCAGGCCGCGACGCGGGCCTTGCGCGAGATCGTTCGCGAAAGCCCGGTGCCGATCGTGGCCGACATTCATTTCCACTATCAGCGGGCCATCGAGGCGGCCGAGGCGGGGGCGGCCTGCCTGCGCATCAATCCGGGCAATATCGGCAATGCGGCGCGGGTGCGCGAGGTGGTGCAGGCGGCGCGCGACAATGGCTGTTCGATCCGCATCGGGGTCAATGCCGGTTCGCTGGAAAAGCACCTGCTGGAAAAATATGGCGAGCCCTGCCCGGAGGCGATGGTGGAGAGCGCGCTGGAGCATATCCGGCTGCTGGAGGACAACGATTTTCAGGCCTACAAGGTCAGCGTCAAGGCCTCGGACCCGTTCCTGTCGGTGGCGGCCTATCAGGCGCTGGCCGAGGCCACCGATGCGCCGCTGCATCTGGGGATTACCGAGGCGGGCGGCTTTGTCTCGGGCACGATCAAGAGCGCGATCGGCCTGGGCAACCTGCTCTGGGCCGGGATCGGCGACACCATCCGGGTGAGCCTGTCGGCGGATCCGGTGGAGGAGGTCAAGGTCGGGTTCGAGATCCTCAAGAGCCTGGGCCTGCGCCATCGCGGGGTCAATATCATCTCGTGCCCCAGCTGTGCGCGGCAGGGTTTTGACGTGATCGCCACGGTGGCCGAGCTTGAGAAGCGGCTGGCGCATATCCACACGCCCCTGAGCCTGTCGATCATCGGCTGCGTGGTCAACGGGCCGGGCGAGGCGCTGATGACCGATGTGGGGTTCACCGGCGGCGGCGCGGGCGCGGGCATGGTCTATGTGGCGGGCAAGCAGGATCACAAGCTGGGCAACCAGGAGATGATCGAGCATATCGTCGGGCTGGTGGAGAAACGCGCGGCCGAGATCGAGGCGGCGCGGGGCGAGGCCTGACCATGGCGCGGCCGGGGGAGCCTCCGGCGGGAGTATTTGGGGAAAGATGAAAGATCAGGTGCCCCTGGTGCGGGCCCGACCGCCGCGGCGCCGGGGCGCGATCCGGGCCTTGCGGGCGGGGAGCTCGGCCAGCAGGGCGCGGCGCGCCTCAGGGCTCATCGTGCTCCAGGCGGCGATTTCGTCGCCGCTGCGCAGGCAGCCGATGCAGATTTTTTCCTGTGCATGCAGGATGCACAGCCCCTTGCAGGGGCTTTGCGGCTCGTCGCGTTTCCAGATCTCGTCGTTCATCGCCGCAGCACCGCCAGCCGGTCCAGCGCCCCTTGCAGG
>CAZPDV010000207.1:0-2557 GCA_964585355.1 uncultured Aliiroseovarius sp. | reverse complement strand
TTTCGTCGCCGCTGCGCAGGCAGCCGATGCACAGGCCCGCCTCCGGGTGCAGCACGCAGATCCTGACGCAGGGGCTGTCGGGCTCGTCACGCTGCCAGGGATCGCTCATCGGGTCAGCACCGCCAGGCGGTCCAGCGCCCCTTGCAGGATGAAGCCGGCCGCCACGTGGTCGATGACTTCGGCCCGGCGGGCGCGCGAGGTGTCGGCCTCGAGCAGGGCGCGCTCGGCGGCGACGGTGGAGAGGCGCTCGTCCCAATAGGTGATCGGCAGGTCGGTGAGGCGGGCCAGGTTGCGCGCGAAGGCGCGGGTCGATTGCGCGCGCGGGCCTTCCGAGCCATCCATGTTGCGCGGCAGGCCCAGCACGATGCCGCCCAGCTGGCGATGCGCGATGATCTCGAGCAGGCGGGCGGCGTCCTGGCTGAACTTGCGCCGGCGGATGGTTTCAAGCGGGCTGGCCACCTGGCGCAGGCTGTCGGAGACTGCAACGCCGATGGTGCGGCTGCCCAGGTCGAGCCCCATCAGCGCCCCGGTCGGGGCGAGCGCGGCGGCAAGGTCGCGGATGTCCTCGACGATCACTCCACCACCCCGAGGCGGGCCGCGCTCTGGCGGACGATTTCCAGCTGCTCCGGCGCTTCGGCAAAGGCCTGTTGCGCGGCTTTCCAGACCGCGCGCGCCCTGGCGGTTTCGTCAAGCTGGCCCAGCAGGTCGATCAGGCGGGCCCAGTCGCTGGCCGGGCCGCCTTCGCTGGCGAGCTTGTCGGACAGGGTGGTGACCTCGTTGTCGATGGCGCGGCGGGCCTGGGCTTCGGCCGGGTCGGGGGCGGCGGCTGCGCTGGTGTCAAGCCCGGCATTGGCGCCGGCGGCATTGATCCGGGCCAGGTCTTCGGGTTTGTCGGCAAAGGTCTGGCGGGCCTTGTCAAGGGTCGCCTGGGCCTGCTCGGTGCGCCCCAATACGGTGAGCGCGCCGATTAGCTGCGCCCATTCCCGGGAGGAGCCGCCCTCGCTGGCCAGTCGGTCGGAAAGCTGGGCCACCATGCCTTCGATCATCGCCTGGCGTTGTTCGGGGCTCATGTCGGCTGCCGCGGCCACGGCGGCGGCATCGGGGCCACGGGTTGCGGCCTCGGGCGGGGAGTAGTTGACCCCGGCAGCGGCGGCCAGCTGACCGATCTCGGCGCGGATCGGCGTCAGCCAGGGGGCATCGGCCGGCCCCTCTTCCAGCAGCCCCCGCCACAGGCGAAAGGCGCGGTCGGGACGGCCGATCTGGGCATACATCAGCCCGCTATAGTAGCGCGCCACCGGGTCGCGCGGGTTGCGCTTGAGCGCCTGCTGCAGGGCCGCTTCGGCCTCGGGCGAGACATAGCCATTGGCGGCCATCACCAGGAGGTCGGCATATTGGGAGTAATCGTCGGCAGTGGCGCTGTCGCCCTTGATGCGCAGCACGTTTTCCATGGCCTTGCGCGCGGCCACGTAATTGCCCAGCCGCCCCTCATGCAGCGCCAGAAGCTGATTGCCCTGCAGGTCGTCCGGGTGCTGGGCCACGGCGGCGCGCAGCTTGTCGATCAGGTCCAGGTAATCGGCCGGCACATCCGGGCCGGGGCCGGGCCAGGCCGGCAGGTCGGCTTCGGCCTGTTGCTGGCTTGGCCTTTCGGCGCGCAGCTGGTCGGCCATGGCGATGCGTTTGGCAAGCCCCATATCCGGGTAATTTTCCGTCCCCGGCCGGTTGGCGCCCAGCTGGGTATAGATATAGTAGCTGCCCGCGGTGAGCAGCAGCGCGCTGGCGGCGATCACCGTGATATTGGCGGCCCTGGGGGCGCGGGTGGCGGCATGGGCGGCGCGGGCCTCCTTGTCGGCGGCCAGCAACCGGCGCGAGACTTCGGTGCGGGCGCGCTCGGCCTCGTCCGGGGAAAGGGTGCCGCGGGCCAGGTCCCGGTCGATTTCGGCCAGCTGGTCGCGATAGATCTGCATGTCCAGTTGGGCCGCGTTGAGGCCGCTGTCGCGTCCGCGCAGGATCGCCACGGCAAATGCCACGATGATGATAAGCGCGATCAGCGCGCCAGCCAGCCAGAATGCCATGTTTCGTGCTCCCACAGCCCGTGATGGGCCTGTCCATGGGGGTTTACCCTGCCCGGCGCCGGGGCGAAAGGGGGCGAATGGGGCGCTCACGCCGGCGTGAGGCGGGGGCGGCGGGAAATGTCGGATTTTGCCCTCCAAGCGGCGCTCTTTAGTATCGCTTTCGGGCGGGGCGGGTTAAAAAGGCGGCGATCTGCCGGGCCGGCCAGGGAGGGAATCGCTCATGCGCCGTTATTCTGCCTTTGCCATCGCGCGTGAGGCGTTGCGTTATCACCAGGGCTGGGGCCGGGCGTGGCGGTCGCCGATGCCAAAGCCCGCCTATGACGTGGTGATCGTGGGGGCCGGCGGGCACGGGCTGGCCACCGCCTATTACCTGGGCAAGAACCACGGCATCACCAATGTGGCGGTGCTGGAAAAGGGCTGGCTGGGCGGTGGCAATACCGGGCGCAACACCACCATTATCCGGTCAAACTATCTGCAGGATGCGT
>CAZPDV010000206.1:0-4120 GCA_964585355.1 uncultured Aliiroseovarius sp. | reverse complement strand
GGAGCCGATTCGGCGCTGCGCACCTGGCCAGTCTGGCCCGGGCTCTGAGCCGGCAGGTTCCCATCTCTGATCTTGGCGGGCATGGTGAATGGCTCTGCCTGAGAAACAGGTATTCCGAGAGATGGCCGGGCGGGTGTATTTCCAGCCGTCGCAACAGCCCCTGCGGTCGCGCCGGGCCGATCTTTCTGTATTTGAGGCTGCAAGGTGCCTGTTTGTGGCGATTCGCCTGAGACTGGATCAGAAGCCGGCAGCACCTGCCCGGAAAGGAGCGCGGCAACCGGACCATCGACCGGATTGGCCCCATCAGGCAGAGGAGCCATTGCCGCCGGCATGTCAGGCCCGTCGCCTTTCTCTGGCTCGGTAACGGCGATTTCACCCGGCTGGGCGTCGAGCACAATGCCCGCGGTGATGCCCGCCTCTGACCCGGTGCCGCCAATTTCAACCTGAAGCACAGGAGCAGGCGATGCAAAAAGTCCGTTTCCCGGATCGGAACCACCGAAAGAATGCTGTGTGTCGGTCGCATCCTTGTCGACCGAATCATCCGGGGATTCGATTGCGTCCATGACTTCGGAAAACCCGACCGCGCCGGCATGCTCCACGGCTCCATCGCCAGATGTCGCATCTGGCGACAGAAACGCTCCGGGCGCGCCGATTTTTCCCGCCTTGCCATTGGGAGCGCCGATCTGAAATGGAAATGTTGCGTTCTGCATGCTTTCAATCCGGGAATTCTTCCGTCTCTGCAAACATGCCAGAGCTTCCTTACCAAATCTTTACTGTCTTGGCGCATGATCGGGAAAAGTCGTTCAAATTGACTGGAGTTGACATGGACCCGATTTCACGCACCGCACTACCGCCGCCCAGGGTGCTATCCGCTCACGACACCAAGCTCATGGAAGCTGCGCGCGAGCTTGAGGCCAGCTTTCTGGCAGAGATGTTGAAATCGGCCGGGTTGGGTGAGAGCCGGACCAGCTTTGGCGGCGGCGCCGGCGAGGATCAGTTTTCCTCGTTTCTGGTGCGCGAACAGGCCCGCGCGATGGTGGCCGGCGGGGGCATCGGGCTTGCTCAATCCCTGTTTGAAGCCTTGAAGGAGCGTGAAAATGGCACTGTTCAACATGCCAACGGCACTGGATAACCTGGAGGATCTTCTGGATCGCGAGCGCAAGGCGATTCTGAGCGGCAATCTTGAAGCGCTGTCGCGGATGGTGGGCGAGAAAACCCGCCTGATGGAACGGCTGGGCAAGGCAGAGGCCGACCCCGGCCGGGTCGAGCGCCTGCGAATCAAGGCCGAGCGCAACAGGCAGCTTCTAAATGCGGTTCAGCGCGGGATAAGAAGCGTGTCAGAACAACTGGCCGCCATGAAGGCGCAAAAGACACCGTTGCGCACCTATGACAGTTCAGGGCAGAGCCGCAACATTTCCAATGCCCGGCCAAGCTTGGAAAAGCGCGCCTGAACAAGCCAAGGATCATCGAAAATCCATGGGTTTATTTCAAATCCAATACAATCATTCCGTCGGCGTTCAGATTTCCTTCACATCTTTTCAGGCATGGTGCTCGGGCATCCTGAGGGGGTGGCGCGGAACGGGCAATCCGGGATTCCGCAGCAGTCAGAATGGCTACTGTCTCGTCCGAAACGGACGGTTATCACAACCCGACGCAAAAGCGTCGCATGCATGAAGGAACATGAAAATGTCCAGCATTCTGACCAACAATTCCGCCATGGTGGCCCTGCAAACGCTGAAGTCCATCAACAAGAACCTTGCCCAGACCCAAAGCCAGATTTCGACCGGCAAGCGGGTCGATTCGGCCAAGGACAATGCCGCTGTCTGGGCGATCTCCAAGGTCATGGAAAGCGATGTCAAGGGCTTCAAGGGCATTTCCGACAGCCTGTCGCTGGGGGAAAGCACCGTGGCCGTGGCCAGGAACGCGGCCGAGACCGTGACCGACCTGCTGACCGAAATCAAGGGCAAGATCGTCGCGGCTCAGGAACAAAATGTTGACCGGAACAAGATCCAGACCGATATCGTCGCCCTGCGCGATCAGATTTCTTCGGTTGTCGGCGCGGCCCAGTTCAACGGGTTGAACCTGGTCAAGGGCACGGATGACGTGAATATCCTGTCTTCGCTCGACCGGGCCAGCGATGGTTCCGTGACGGCATCCAACATCACGGTTGCCCGCGAGGATCTTACCACCTCTAAGGGCGTCTTTGGTACCGGCACGTCGCTCAGCGCCAACGGGACCGCCAGCGCCGCCACCGTTGCAAATACCGCCAATACCGCCGAAGTCACCATTGGCAATACATGGGCAGCAGGCGATGTGGCCAATCTTTCCGTTGCCGGCATTGATCTGAGCTACACCTTCCAATCCGGCAACACCGTTACCGATGTGGCCAATTCCTTTGCCAGCCAGATCAACGCGCTGGGGCTTGACGGTATCACCGCCTCCAATTCTGCCGGTGTGTTGACCATTTCCTCGACCAGAGCATTCGAGGACGTGGCCATCACTTCAGGACAGACAACGGCAGGCAATGGCGATGTGGTCATTACCGGCCTGAACGGCACGACAGGCCTGACGCTCACCTCCGGCAACATTGCTGAGCGCGCTGAAAACATTGCCTTCTCGACCTCGGCCGCGGTGAATGAAGGCGACAGCTACAAGGTCACCATCGGCAGCAACTCCTATGACTATATCGCCGGCAAGGGCGAGACCATGGAAGATGTCGCCAAGGGCCTGAAGATCGCGATCGACTCGGCCGGCCTGGCCGACATCACCACCAAGGTGGTGCAGGATACGGCGACCGGTCAGTGGTCACTGAAGGTTGACAATAACGGCGCTTCGGCCAGCTTCGCGATCGCGGGCAATGCCGGCGGCACGGCAGATGGCGGGCTGCGTGGCCTGGAAGCCATTGATGTCACCACCAATGCTGGTGCGGACTCGGCGCTCGACAATATCGAGACCATGATCAACACCGCAATCGACGCGGCCGCCGCATTCGGTTCTGCGCAAGGCCGGATCCAGACCCAGAACGATTTCATCAGCAAGCTCAGCGATTCGCTGAAATCGGGTATCGGCGCAATGGTGGATGCGGACATGGAAGCGGCTTCGGCACGCCTGCAGGCGCTGCAGGTTCAGCAGCAGCTGGGCACGCAGGCCCTGTCGATCGCGAACCAGTCCCCGCAGAACATCCTGTCGCTGTTCCGGTAAGGGACCAATGGTGGGGCGCCAAAACGGCGCCCCATCCCCCTCGCTCCCTGAACGAAATCGTTACCGGAAGGAATGACCCGTGAACGCTCTGAACCTGGCCCGAAAGGCTTATGCGACTGCCGAAACCCCGATCCGAACCCCCCGCAGTATCGAATACGAAGCCTTTGCCCGCATCACACGCCGCCTGAATGCCGCAACAGGCAGGGGCAAACAGAATTTTTCCGAACTGGCCGAGGCCATTCATGCCAATCGCCGGCTCTGGACCATGCTGGCCACCGATGTCGCCGATACCGGCAACGGGCTGCCGCAAGATCTGCGTGCCCGCATATTTTACCTCGCAGAATTCACAAATCATCACTCGCATCTGGTGCTCAACGGCGAGGCGGATCCGGCCCCACTGGTCGAGATCAACACGGCCATGATGCGCGGCCTGCGCAACCAGGTGGTGCCATCATGAGCGGGCTGGTTCTGAAACTGGGGCCCAAGGAGAGGGTTCTGATCAACGGCGCGGTGATCGAAAACGGTGATCGGCGCTCGCGTCTGTCGATCGTCACGCCGAATGCCAATATCCTGCGCCTGCGCGATGCCATTCACCCGGACGAGGTGAACACCCCGGTTCGGCGGGTCTGCTATATCGCCCAACTGGTGCTCTCCGGGGACGTGGAAAAGGATGAAGCCAGGATGCAGCTTCTGCGCGGCATCGAACAATTGAGTCAGGTTCTGGTGGATTTTGACAGCAAGCAATTGCTGGAGCGGGCCACCAACAGTGTCCTTGAAGGACAATTCTACCAGGCCCTGAAAGCATTGCGTGGCCTGTTGCCGCGTGAAGAACGCCTGATGGCGGCTGTGCCTTCATGAGTTTCCAGCCGGTCATACCCTTCGGCGGCATGGCCGGCTGGGCGTTTTTGCAGCGCACCCG
>CAZPDV010000205.1:0-4120 GCA_964585355.1 uncultured Aliiroseovarius sp. | reverse complement strand
TCCCAAAACGCCCGAGGCCACGGTCCTGAAATGGGCCTTCGTGATCCTGACCGCCTTTACCGGCCCCTTTGGCGCGTTCTTTTACGTGCTGGGCTGCCGCGAGCCCCTGCAGGGCACCCATGCCGCATATGTCTCGGCCACCTGGCGGCAGGTGCTGGGCTCGACCATGCATTGCGCGGCGGGCGACGGCATCGGCATCATTGCCGGCGCGGTGGTCGCGTCGATGGTGGAACTGGGCGGGCTGGCCGAGCTGGCGCTGGAATATGCGCTGGGCTTCGGCTTTGGCTGGGTGTTCTTCCAGGCCTTTGCCATGCGTGACATGTATGACGGCTCGTTTACCCGCTCGCTGCGCGCCACTTTCGTGCCCGAGCTTCTGTCGATGAACCTGCTGATGGCGGGGATGGTGGCGACCATGAAGCTGCTGATGCCGGTGATCGACGGCGCCCCGGACCCGCTGCGGCCGGGCTTCTGGTTCGTGATGTCGATGGCGATGATCGTGGGCTTTGCGCTCGCCTATCCGGTGAACTGGTGGCTGGTGACGCGGGGCTTGAAACACGGGATGCTGACGGTGCTGGAAGAAGAGGGCCACGGCACCGATCATGGCGGCGGGGATGGCAGCCATGACACCAAAACCATGGCCCCACGCCCTGCCCCCGGCACTTTGCGGCTGGCCATCGCCGCCTCGTTCCTGCCGCTTGTCGCAGGGGCGCTCTGGTAACGGACGGGTGCTCGCTTCACGGATCAACGCCGCTTGCGCCTCGCTCTCCCGTGGGGCTCGCCTGTGAGGGGTCTGGCTCCGGCGGCAGGGATCGAACCTGCGACCAATTGATTAACAGTCAACTGCTCTACCGCTGAGCTACGCCGGAACTGGCCGCTATATAGCGAGGCAGAAAATGAAGGTCCAGAGGATTCGCAGGCTTTTTCGCACAAAGATTGCCGCGCGAACCTTTCTTCGCCGCTGACCACGCTCCGGGCTTCTTCTGTTGACAAATATCCCCGCCGGAGGCGCGATTTTCGTCAGAAAATCGCCCCCCCCCCAACGCGCGCAGGCCGCCAGGCCGAGCGCGGCGGGAGCGCCCGTTCACACCAGCGAAAACCGCGCGTTCAGCGCCAGCCGGGGCCGGGCCACGACCTTGCCGCGCCCCACCAGGTCAATCAGATGGGCAAAGACGTTGCGCTGCGCCATTGCCAGAAGCGCCCGCGGCGTGTCGGTATAGACCCGCGCGGTCAGGTCGGCCACATCCGCCCCGCCCGCCTGTGCCAGCGCCGCCAGAATCGCCGCCTCCCGCGCCAACCGGTGCTCGACCAACCACGCCAGGCGCGCCGCCGGATCGGCAACCGGCGCCCCGTGGCCGGGGTAATAGGCCACGTCGTTGCGGGCCATCAGCGCCCGGCACGAGGCCATGAACCGGGTCAGGTCGCCATCGGGCGGCGAGATCAGGGAGCTTGCCCAGCCCATCACGTGATCCCCTGTAAAAACATGGCCTTCCATGGCAAAGCTCATGTGGCTTGCCATGTGCCCCGGCGTGTGCAGGGCGGTGAGATGCCAGGAATTGGCCTCGACCACCGCGCCATCGGCCAGCCGGACATCCGGGGCAAAGCCGTGATCGACCCCCTCGCCGCCGGCCGCCAGGCCCTGCTCCATCAGAGCGCGCATCACCGGGCTTTGCCCGGCCCGCGCCGGCCCGAAGGCATGCACCTGGGCGCCGGTCGCCCGGGCCAGCGGCCGCGCCCCCGGCGAATGGTCGAGATGGGGGTGGGTGACGAAGATGTGGCTGATCCGTTCGCCCGGCGCCAGGGCGGCCTGCAGCGCCGCCAGGTGCGCCGGGTCCTCGGGGCCGGGGTCGATCACCGCCACTTCGCCGCGCCCCAGGATATAGCTGTTGGTCCCCCAGAAGGTCATGGGCGACGGGTTCGGGGCGATCACCCGGCGGATCGCCGGGGCAGTGCTTAGCCATTCAACCTGCCCCGGCGGCGGCGCGGCGGCGTGTTCGGCCTGCGTCATCCTCTGTTCCCTTGCCAGACATTTGCCTGTATCCCTAGCCTGACGGGGCACGAAAAGCTAGGCGCGCGGATGCTGTTTCAATGGCTGAAAAGATACATGCCGCACTCGCTCTATGGGCGGGCGGCGCTGATCCTGCTGGTGCCGATCGTGACCATCCAGCTGGTGGTGACAGTGGCCTTCATTCAGCGTCATTTCAGCAATATCACCGATCAGATGACCGGAATTGTCGGGCGGGAACTGGCCTATCTGGTGAGTCAGATCGACAACGCCCCCAGCGCGCAGGAGGCGGCCGAGCGGCTGCAGGATCTGGCCCCGGTCTTGCTGATGCGGGCCGAACTGCCCGGCAACCTTGCCCTCACCGAGCGCAAGCGCTGGGACGATTTCACCGGCGCCCGGGTGATACGCAACCTGCATCGCCTGCTGCCCGGGCTGACCACGGTGGACCTGGCGCGCCAGCAGGGGCAGGTCTTTCTGGCGATCGACACAAGATATGGCCCGCTGCAGGTGGCCTTCGGGCGCGAGCGGCTCTCGGCACAGAACCCGCATCAACTTCTGGTCCTGATGGTGTCGATCGGGGTGGTGATGACGCTGATCTCGTATTTTTTCCTGCGCAATCAATTGCGTCCGATCCGAAATCTGGGCCGCGCCGCCCGCGCCTTTGGCGAAGGCCGGGTGATCCCCTACCGGGTCTCCGGCGCCACCGAGGTGCGCGCCGCCGGGCAGGCTTTCCTCGACATGCGGTCGCGCATCGAGCGGCAGGCCGAACAGCGCCGGCTGATGCTGTCGGGGGTGAGCCACGACCTGCGCACGCCGCTGACCCGGTTCAAGCTGGGCCTGTCGATGATGCCCGACAGCCCCGAGCGCACCGCGCTGGAACGCGACGTGGCGGATATGGAGCGGCTGGTCGATGCCTTCCTGCACTTCGCCCGCAGCGAGGCCGAGGTGGCAGATGGGGCCGCGTCCGACGCGCGGATGCTCCGGCCGGGCACCCTGCTGCGCGAGGTGGCGGAAAATGCCCGACGCGCCGGCCAGGAGGTCGAGATCGGCCCGATCGCCCCGACCGGCCCGGTCAGGCTGGAGCCGCTGGCGCTTGTCCGGGCGCTGGAGAACCTGCTTTCCAATGCCGCCCGCCACGCGAGCCGCGCCCGCATCAGCCTTGAGGCGGGGGCCGACCATATCGGCCTGATCGTGGAAGATGACGGGCCCGGCATCCCCCCCGAGGCGCGCGCGGAGGCGCTCAAGCCCTTTGCCCGGCTCGACCGGGCGCGCAACCAGGACAAGGGCTCGGGGGTCGGGCTGGGGCTGGCGATTGCCGCCGATATCGCCCGGGCGCATGGCGGCAGGCTGATCCTGGGGGAAAGCACCGCCCTGGGCGGGTTGCGGGCCGAGCTGCGGCTGCCGCGCCGGGGCTGACGGGCTCAGGTCGGGGTCAGCAGGCTTTGCCCCTGCCCCGGCCGCAGGTGAAAGACCACCCCCTGCCCGTCCTCGAGCGCCGGCAGGTCGGGCTCTGCAAGCCCGAGCCAGACCCCGCGCAGCACCCGGCTGGTCAGCCCATGGGTCACCAGGATGGCCGGGCCGGGCAGGTCATCGAGAAACGCCGTGACCCGCTGCCGCAGCGCCGTCAGGCTTTCGCCGCCGGGGGCCTCGAACTGCCAGAAAAACGGCTCCTCCTCGGCCCGGCGCGCCATTTCCGGCCAGCCGGCGGCGATCTCCTGCCAGCCCAGCCCCTGCCAGTCGCCAAAGCCGGCCTCGGCCAGGCGGGCATCCTGCGCCGGCACAAGCCCCAGGGGCGCCAGAACCCGGTCGGCAGTGGCAACCGCCCGCCCCTGCGGCGAGGTAAAGGCGCGAAACCGGCCCGGATCGGCCAGGTGCCGCGCCAGCAGCGCCCCCATGGCCTTGGCCTGCGCCCGCCCCCGCGCGGTCAGCGGCGAATCGAGCGCGCCTTGAAAGCGGCCGGCGCGGTTCCAGGTGGTCTCCCCGTGGCGCAGGACCAGAATTTCCGGATAATCGCGCATTGCCCGTGCCCCCTGCCCGCCCGCATGCCCCGTGTCCGTTGCGGGTAATGGTGGGTGATGAGAGACTCGAACTCCCGACATCTTCGGTGTAAACGAAGCG
>CAZPDV010000204.1:0-4122 GCA_964585355.1 uncultured Aliiroseovarius sp. | reverse complement strand
TGCTCAAGCAGGGCTTCAACGTGGACCCGATCCTGCAGGGCCAGGCCGATTGCGTCTCGACCATGACCTATAACGAGTACTGGCAGATCATCGACGCCGGCCTCAAGCCCGAGGACCTTGTGACCTTCAAGTACGAAGATCAGGGCGTCGCCACCCTTGAGGACGGGCTCTATGTGCTTGAGGACAACCTCAAGGACCCCGCCTTCGAGGATGAGATGGTCCGCTTCGTGCGCGCCTCGATGAAGGGCTGGAAATGGGCCGAGGAGAACCCCGACGAAGCCGCCATGATCGTGCTGGAATACGACGAGACCGGCGCCCAGACCGAAGCGCATCAGAAGCGGATGATGGGCGAGATCGCCAAGCTGACGGCGGGCTCGAACGGCGAGCTTGACCCGGCCGACTATCAGCGCACCGTTGACATCCTGATGGGCGGCGGCTCGGACCCGGTGATCACCAAGGAGCCGGAAGGCGCCTGGACTCACCAGATCACCGACAAGGCGCTGCAGTAACCTGCACCTGAAAACAAGCGCAAGGGCCGTGCAATCGCGCGGCCCTTTTTACCTCCGCCGCCTGATCCTGAAACACCTCTCACGATGCCTTGCTGCCGACAAGCTACCTTTCCTGCCGGCGCCGTCTGCGCCCGGCCAGCAGCGACAGCGAATATATCACCAGCGCCGCCCATATCATCGGAAAGGCGATCATGCGTGAGCGGGTAAACGGCTCGTCAAACAGAAGTACCGCGATCAGGAAAATCATGGTCGGCGCGATATATTGCAGGATCCCGATAGTCGAAAGCCTGAGCCCCTTGGCGCCATTGGCATAGAGGATGAGCGGCACCGCCGTCACCATGCCGGTACCAATCAGCAGCCACGGCGTTGTCGGCGTTGCAAAAAAGTGGTTCTGCCCATTTACCGACAACCAGATCAGATAGCCCAGCGCCACCGGTGACAAAAGCAGCACCTCAAGCAGAAACCCCTGGTTGGGGCCGATCGGCAGCGAGCGTTTGAAATAGGCGTAAAAACCCCAGGTGAACATCAGCGCCACCGCCACCCATGGCAAGGATCCCGCGGCAATGGTCAGGGTAATCACCGCAAGTGCGGCCAGCGCCACCGCCACGATCTGCGCCCGGCCCAACCGCTCGCCCAACAGAAGCCAGCCCAGAAAAACCGAAAATAACGGGTTGATGTAATAGCCCAGCGCCGCGTCCACGGTATGATCGTTGGCCACCGCCCAGACATAGATGCCCCAGTTGAGCGCCACCAGCGCCGCGGTCAGCGCCGCCATCGACAGCATCCGCGGATTGCGCACCGCCTCGGCCAGATCGCGGGTGCGCCGCAACACGATCAGCAGCGCCGCCGCCACCGGCACCGACCACAGGATCCGGTGTGCCAGAACCTCCATCGGCGGCACATCCGACATGGCCTTGAGGTAAATCGGCAACACCCCCCACAGCAGGTAGGCTGAGACCGCAAAGGCAAGGCCGCGCGGCGTGTCGTGGTGGGGCGCTGGGCTGGACATGGTGGCTCCTGTTGTCAAACCTGTATCGCAGCCCGACAGGCCCTTGTCAGCGCAAAATTCGTGGTTCCGCGCATAACCGAACGTGATGGATCAGACCCTGATCCGCGCCCCCGTCGGGTCATATAGCGGTGTGAGCGACGCTTCGGCCGCGACCAACCGCCCGGCCACGTCGATCTGATAATCACTGGCCAGAAGATCGTCCCCATGCTCTCCCGCGCAGGGCACATATCCCAGCCCGACCGCGCCGCCCAACGCATGCCCATAGGCGCCGGAACTCAGGTACCCGACCACGCGGCCATCGCGCAGGATCGGCTCGTTATGAAACAGAAGCGGCTCGGGATCGCGCAACAGAAACTGCATCAGCCGCCGCTCCAACCCGGCCTCGCGTTTGGCCAGCACCGCCTCGCGGCCGATGAAATCACCCTTGTCGGGCTTCACCGCAAAGCCCAGCCCGGCCTCAAGCACATGATCCTCGCTGGTAATGTCATGGCCGAAATGGCGAAAACCCTTCTCGATCCGGCAGCTATCCATGGCATGCGCGCCGCACAGCTTCAGCCCATGCGCGGCGCCCGCCTCCAGCAGGGTCTCGAACACATGCGCGGCCTGGTCAGAGGGCACATAGATCTCCCACCCCAGCTCGCCCACATAGGACACCCGGTGCGCGCGTGCGATCCCCAGGCCGATCTCGATCTCGAAAGCCGAGCCGAACGGCGCATCAAAGGCGTCGGGGCTGACCGCGCGCAGCAGGTCGCGCGATTTCGGCCCCATGACCGCAAGCACCCCCTCGCCCGCCGTCACATCGGTCAGCACCACCCGCGCCTCGCCCAGGTGGCGCCGGAGCCAGGCCTGATCCGCCACCCGCGTCGCCGAGGGCGTGACCACCAGATAGGCGGTCTCGCTCAACCGGGTCACGGTCACATCCGCCTCGATCCCGCCACGCGCGTTGAGAAACTGGGTATAGACGATCCGCCCCGGCGCCACATCCACCTGGTTGCCGCAAACCCGGTTGAGAAAGGTACAGGCATCGGGCCCTTCGACCCTGATCTTGCCAAACGCGCTCATGTCATAAATGCCAACCCCCTGGCGCAGCGCCATATGCTCGGCCGCAACATTGTCGAACCACCCGGTGCGCCCCCAGGCATAGTCGTACTCGGCCACCTGTCCGGGCCGGGCAAACCACCCCGGCCGCTCCCAGCCGGCCACCTCGCTCATCACCGCCCCATGCTCCAACATCTCGCGATGGAAGGGCGAACGCCGCACCCCCCGCGCCGTGGCCTTCTGACGATACGGGAAGTGATCGGCATAAAGCAGCCCCAGGGTCTCGCGCGCCCGCTCGGCCAGATAGCGGCGGTTGCGCTGAAACGGCTGCGCCCGGGCAATATCGACACTGCCCAGGTCAAAGGGCTTCTCGCCGGTATCCATCCACGCCGCCAGCGCCATGCCTGCCCCGCCCGCCGACTGGATGCCAATGGAATTGAAACCGGCCGCAACCCAGACATTGTCCATCTCCGGCGCCAACCCAAGGTGATAGCTGTCATCCGGGGTGAAGCTTTCCGGCCCATTGAAAAAGGTGTGAATCCCCGCCTCGGCCAAAAGCGGCAGGCGGTTCACTGCCGCCTCCAGGATCGGTTGAAAATGATCGAAATCCTCGGGCAACTGGTCAAACTCGAAATCCTCGGGGATACCGTCAAGCCCCCAGGGCTTGGCCACCGGCTCGAAGGCGCCCAGCATGATCTTGCCGGCATCCTCCTTGTAATAGGCGCATTCATCCGGCACCCGCAGCACCGGCAGCGCCCCCAGCCCCGCGATCGGCTCGGTAACGATATAAAAGTGCTCACAGGCCTGCAGCGGCACATTACTGCCCAGCATCCGCCCCAGCGCATGCCCCCACATGCCGGCGCAATTCACCACATGCTCACAGGCGATATGCCCCCTGGCGCCATTCTCGGCCTGCCAGTCCACGCCGGTGATCCGGCGGCCCCGGCGCGATGCCCCCACCACCTTGACCCGCTCGGCAATCCGCACCCCTTTCTGCCGCGCGCCCCTGGCCAGGGCCAGCGCCACATTGCCAGGGTCCAACTGCCCGTCGGAAGGGATATGCACCCCGGCCACCACCCCATCTAGGTTCAGATGCGGATAATATTCGCCGACCTCACGCGGCGAGATCTCCTCGACCTCCACGCCAAAGGCGCGCCCCATGGCAGCCTGGCGCAAGATTTCCTCGCGCCGCGCTGCGCTCAAGGCAACAGTCACCGACCCGGTGGTGCGCATGCCGGTGGCAATCCCGGTTTCGGCCTCCAACCCGGCGTAAAGATCCGCCGTATATTTGGCGAGCCGCGTCAGCGTCGCCGAGGCGCGCAACTGCCCGATCAACCCCGCCGCATGCCAGGTCGTACCCGAGGTCAGCGCCTTGCGCTCCAACAGAACCACATCTTTCCAGCCAAGCCCGGCCAGGTGATAGGCAACCGAAGCCCCCACAACCCCGCCACCAACAATCACCACCCGCGCCGTTTCAGGAAGCTCCATGCCCGGTCCCTTCATCTTTCTGAAAATACTCCGGGGGTCTGGGGGCAGCGCCCCCAGCCGGTCGCCCGCGCCAGCGGG
>CAZPDV010000203.1:0-4130 GCA_964585355.1 uncultured Aliiroseovarius sp. | reverse complement strand
GTAGGTATCCTCGAAATTGTGCTGCAGATAGACCAGAAACACCCCCAGCATCCCGCCGATGAACGTTCCCAGCAGCAGCACCATGACCCCGGTCCAGCCAAACAGCCAGTACAGCACCGCCATATAGCCCAAAAGCAGCGCATCATGCACCAGCACCCCGGCCACCCCCACCTTGCGGGTATTGCGTGGCCAGCGATAGGCAAAGAAATAGGTCCAGAACGCGCCCAGCGGGATCAGGATGAACGGGTTGCGATAAAGCCGGTAATAAAGCCGCTTCCAGAACCCGGCCTGCTGCCATTCGCGCAGGGTCATGGTGAAGATCTCGGTGGTGTCGCGCGCCTCGAGATTGCCGACATAGGTGTGATGCAGGTTGTGGTTGTACTGCATCACCTTGAACGGGGTAAAGGTGAAGGTGGACAGGGCATATCCCGCCCATTCGTTCAACCGCCGGCTGGAAAACAGCGACAGATGCCCGCAATCGTGCTGCAACACGTAAAGCCGCACCCCGGAAAACGCCATCACGATCAGCAGCGGCACCTCGGCCAGCCAATTGCCCCAATAGCGCACCGCCAGGTACAGGCTCAGGAAATAGACCGCGAAATTTCCGAAATAGCTTAGCGCGGCCAGGGCGTTGGACTTGGCGTTGTAGGACCGCGCCGCCTCGCGCAGCGCCGGTGTGTCGATCGAAAAATCGCTCATGCCGCCCCTCCCATGAACCACCGCATTCAGCAAAACGGCTTGCACCGGGCAATCATACCAGACAACAGCGCCCCCCGGCAACCGGCTCAGCCGCCAATGGCCACGCCGCGCCGCCCGGCCAGGTCGGTGAAAAACTGCCACGCCACCCGGCCCGAGCGCGCCCCCCGCGTTGCCGCCCACTCGATCGCCTCGGCCCGCAGGCTGTCGTCGTCGATCTCGACCCCGAAATGGTCGCAATAGCCCCGGATCATCGCCAGGAACTGCCCCTGGTCGCAGGCGTGAAAGCCCAGCCACAACCCGAACCGGTCCGACAGCGACACCTTTTCCTCGACCGCCTCGGACGGGTTGATCGCCGAGCCGCGCTCGTTCTCGATCATGTCGCGCGGCATCAGGTGGCGGCGGTTCGAGGTGGCATAGAACAGCACGTTTTCCGGCCGCCCCTCGATGCCGCCGTCCAGCACCGCCTTGAGGCTCTTGTATTGTTCGTCATCGTGAGAGAAGCTCAGATCGTCGCAAAACAGCAGGAAGCGGTGGTCCGAGGCGCGCAGGAGCGCCAGCAGCCGCCCGACCGAGCCCAGGTCCTCGCGCGCCAGCTCGACCAGCTTGAGCGCGCCGCCATCGGCCAGGACCTCGGCATGTACCGCCTTGACAAGGCTGGATTTTCCCATGCCGCGCGCGCCCCAGAGCAGGGCATTGTTGGCCGGCAGGCCGGCGGCAAACTGCCGGGTATTGGCCAACAGCGTGTCCCGCGCCCGGTCGATCCCCTGCAACAGCGCCAAGGGCACCCGCGCCACCTTGCCCACCGGCTCCAGCCGGTCGGGCGCAACATGCCACAGAAAGGCATCGGCGGCGGCGAAATCCGGCGCCGGCAAGGGCGCGGGCGCCAGCCGCTCCAACGCCGCGGCGATCCGCTCAAGGGCCGCCGCCTCATTCATGCGCCGCTCGCATCCTCTTCTTCGTCCTCGTCCTCGAACCACAGGCCTTCTTCGCGCAGGGTTTCCTCGCGCTTTTTCTCGACCCTGGCGACCAGGAAGATCGAGATTTCATAAAGCCCATAGACCACCGAGAACAGGATCAGCTGGGTGGTCACATCCGGCGGCGTGACCAGGGCCGCCACCACCAGAATGCCCACCACCGCATATTTGCGCGTCGCCCGCAGCCCCCTGGCCGAGGCCAGCCCGGCCTTGCCCAGCAGGGTCAACAGCACCGGCAACTGGAAGCAGATCCCGAAGGCCACGATCATTTTCAGCGTGATATCAAGGCTTTCGTTCACCTTGCCGGTGAACACGATGTCGATGCCCTGGTCCACTTCGCCCGGCCCCGGCGGCGTGCTGCCGCTCAGCAAGGCCGCCACATAGGAGGGCAGATCGGCGAAGCCCAGAAAGAAGTTCATCGCCAGCGGCACCACCACATATTGCGCGAAGGCCGCCCCCAGCAGGAACAGAAACGGCGAGGCGATCAGGAACGGCAGGAAGGCCTGTTTTTCCGACTTGTAGAGCCCCGGCGCCACGAAACGCCACAGCTGATAGGCGATCACCGGGAAGGACAGCATCAGCCCGCCGACCATGGAAATGCGGATCAGGGTGAAAAAATATTCCTGCGGCGCGGTATAGATCATCACCGGGTTGGGGTCGCCCAGCGCGCGCATGGTCTTTTCGATCGGCACCAGCAGAAAATCGAGGATGCTTGACCCGAAGGTGAAACAGATCACCATGCCCACGACAAAGGCCATGGCCGACCGGATCAGCCGGGTGCGCAACTCGGCCAGATGCTCGATCAGCGGGGCCGAACTGTCTTCGATCTCGTCGGTATCGCTCATGCGCTGGATTTCTCGCTGCTGTCAGGCGTGGCGGCCGGCGCCGGGGCGGGATCGGCTTCGGCGGCGCGCTCGGCCGCCTTCTCGGCGGCGTTGCGTTTCGACGCCTCCAGCACCTCCTTGCCCTGCTTGGCCGCCGGATGCGCGGTCGGGTCCCATTGCTCGAACTTGTCGGCCGCGTCCTTGAGCGCGTCCAGCCCCATGGATTTGGGGTCGGTCGCCTTTTTCAGGTCGCTGGCCACGTCACGCATGCCGCTTTCTTCCGCCGCCTCGTTCATGGCGCGGGTAAATTCGCGCCCCAGCGCCCGCGCCCTGGCGGTGAACCGCCCCAGCGTGCGAAACAGCTGTGGCAGGTCTTTCGGCCCGACAACGATCAACGCCACGACGCCGATGACCAGAAGCTCGGTCATGCCTATGTCGAACATCGGCGGCCCCCTCCTTCAAGACGACTGCGGACGAGGCTCAGGCCTCTTCCTTTTCGCTTTCGGGGGTCACGTCCCTGGCTGCCTGGGCCGCCTGGTCCTCGATTTCCTTGTTGCCCTCGGCAATCCCCTTCTTGAACGAAGTGATGCCCTTGCCCACCTCGCCCATCAGGGACGAAATCTTGCCGCGGCCAAACAGCACCAGAACCACCACCGCGATCAGCAGGAGGCCCGGAAGGCCAATATTGTTGAGCATGTCTGTCTCCCTTGTCAGGCGGACCCGTGCCCGCCCTTCTCATCATCGCATGATGCTATGTATGCGCTTGCGCGCCAAGATCAAAGCCCAAATCGCCATCGCCCCCTGCCCGGCGGGGAAAAACCGGGCCTCCGGCAGGCTCAGCCCCCGCCGCTGTCCTCGGCAAAGATGAAACAGCGATCCCGCGGCAGCGCGATCCAGAGCGGCGTGCCCGGCGCCGGCAGGAACACCGAGGGCACGCTGGCCTTGAGCCGCCCACCGTAATCCATGCGAAATTCCACCAGGCTTTCGGTGCCCATGAAGCGCGCGCGTTCGACCAGGCCGCGCGCCCATGTGCCGTGTTCCAGCGTCGGGGCCGGGCCGTGGCCGGCGCGGTCGAAGTCGATCTTCAGGTGCTGGGGGCGAATCACGATCCTGACCTCGGTGCCGTCGGCATGGCCGGGGGTGAGAAACTGACCGAACGGGGTGTCGGTCAGCGCCCCCTGGACCCGGCCCATGATCTGGTTCACATCCGAAAAGAACGCCGCCGCGCGGGCATCCACCGGGTTGTTGTAGATATTGTAGGGCGCGCCCTTCTGGACGATGCGCCCGGCCCGCATCAGGGCTATTTCGTCGGCCATGCGCATGGCTTCCTCCGGCTCATGCGTGACCAGCAGCACCGCCGAGTTCTCTTCCTTGAGCAGGCTCAGGGTCTGATCGCGGATATCGTCGCGCAGGCGGTTGTCCAGCCCCGAGAACGGCTCGTCCATCAGCATGATCCGGGGCCGCGGCGCCAGCGCGCGCGCCAGCGCCACCCGCTGCTGCTCGCCCCCCGACAATTCATGCGGCCAGGCATCCGAGTAGCGCGCCAGCCCCACCTTTTCCAGAAGCTCCCGCACCCGCGCCTGCTTCTGCTCGCGCGCCCCGCTCCGCCCGAACGCCACGTTCTGCGCCACCC
>CAZPDV010000202.1:0-4224 GCA_964585355.1 uncultured Aliiroseovarius sp. | reverse complement strand
GCCCCACAACCCGGCATAGGCATTGACCGGCACGTAATAAAGCGCGCTGACGATCGCCAGCGCCCAGAGCCGGCCGCTCCTGAACAGGCCGGGCAGCTGCGCCAGCGGGTGTTCCGCGGCCCGTTCGGCGGCGCGATAGCCCTTGAAAAACAGGGCCATCACCACGAAAAGCCCGATCCCGGCCAGGCCGGTCATGGTAAAGACCGTGCGCCAGCCCAGGGCCTGCGACAGCTGCGTAAGCCACACCACCCCGACCGCCGTGCCGACCATCCCGATCGCCGCCAGCACCCCCGAAAGCGTGGCAAAGGCGCGGGCCGGAAAGCGGTGATTGGCCACGTAAAGCGCCCCGACAAAGGCAAAGGCCCCGCCCAGCCCGGTCAGGATCCGCCCGATTCCGGCCAGGGCCAGGCTTGAACTTGCGGCAAACAGCAATGGCCCCAGCGCGCAGATCAGCACCGCCGGCACCATCACCCGGCGGGCGCCGAACTTGTCCAGGGTGATCCCCACCACCAGTTGCATCGGCGCATAGACCCAGAAGAACAGGCTGGCCAACAGGCCGAACCTGCCATCGACAATGCCGAAATGCGCCTTGATCCCGGCGGCATCGAGGCTGGGCTCGACCCTGGCGACGAACTCGAACAGAAAGAAAAGACAGGCCAGCACAAAGGCCAGCCAGGCAGAAACGGGAACGGGTTGGTCGGCCGGGCGGGGCATGGTGTCCTCGTGGTTTTGCGCCCGCCTACAGGGGGAAGGCGGCGCAGGCAAGGGATCGAGGCGCGCAAATGTCGTTTTTCCCCCTCAAAGGCCGTTATCCGGGGGATTCGCCCGGCCTGACGCTTTATGACGGGGCCAGCAGCACAGCACGGGGGACAGGACATGGCAGAACCCAGGAGGCGGAAACGCGGCGGCGGCGGCGCGGCCAGGCGGGCGGCGCGCGGCGGCCTGCGGATCGAGGCGGCGCAGGTGATACAGCGCACCATTCCCGATCTCGAGCTTCTGAACCAGGAGGCGCTGGAGATCATCGAGCACAATGCCGAAACGGTGCTCGAGGAAGTGGGGGTGAACTTCGTGGAAAACCCGGCGGCGCTTGCGCGCTGGCGGGCGGCCGGGGCGGATGTGGATGGCGAGCGGGTGCGGCTGCCGCGGGGGCTGGCGCGCAAGCTGTGCGCGACTGCGCCGGCCCGGTTCACCCAGCAGGCCCGCAACCCCGCCCGCGCGGTCGAGATCGGCGGCCGCAACCTGGTGCTGGCCCCGGTCTATGGCCCGCCATTCGTGCGCGACCGCGCCGGTGGCCGGCGCTATGCGGTGATGGCCGATTTCGAGAATTTCGTGCGCCTTGCCTACATGTCGCCGCATCTGCACCATTCCGGCGGCACCCTGTGCGAACCCACCGACATCCCGGTGAACAAGCGCCATCTGGACATGCTGCTGGCGCATATGACCCTTTCGGACAAGCCCTATATGGGCTCGGTCACCGACCCGGAGCGGGCGCGCGACAGCGTTGCCATGAGCGAGATCCTGTTCGGCAAGGATTTCGTGGCCGAAAACACGGTGATGACCAGCCTGATCAACATCAACTCGCCCCTGACCTTTGACGCCACCATGATGGGCGCGCTCGAGGTCTATGCCGCGGCCGGGCAGGCGGCGATCATCTCGCCTTTCATCGTCGGCGGCGCCATGGCGCCGGTTTCGGTGGCCGGCACGCTGACCCAGGTGCTGGCCGAGGTCATGGCGGGGGTGGCCTACAGCCAGCTGATTCGCCCCGGCGCGCCGGTCATTGCCGGGGCCTTTGTCACCTCGATCGACATGAATTCCGGCGCCCCCACCTTCGGCACCCCGGAAGCGGCGCAGATCACCTATGGCGCCGGGCAGCTGTTTCGCCGGCTGGGGCTGCCCTATCGCTCGGCCGGGGCGTTTACCGGCTCGAAACTGCCCGATGCCCAGGCCGGCTATGAATCCGCCAACAGCCTCAATGCCGGGTTGCTGGCCGGGGTGAATTTCATGCTGCACGCCGCCGGCTGGCTCGAGGGCGGGCTGGTGGCCTCGTTCGAGAAATTCGTGATGGATGCGGATCAGCTTGGCGTACTGGCGCGCCTGGCCAGGGGGATCGAGGTAAGCGAATCGGCCCAGGCGCTGGATGCGGTGCGCGAGGTCGGGCCGGGCGGCCATTACCTGGGCTGCGCCCATACCCAGGCGCATTTTCAGGAGGCGTTCTGGCGCTCGGACCTGCTGGATTACAAGCCGTTCGAGACCTGGGACGAAGAGGGCGCGCGCGACACCGAGGCGCTGGCCGCGGCCCGGGTCGAGGCGCTGCTGGCCGCCTATGAGGCGCCGGCGCTGGACCCCGGCATCGCCGATGGCCTCAGGGATTACGTGGCCCGGCGCAAGCAGAGCATGCCCGACGCGTTCGGCTGACCGGCCTCAGCCGGCGCGGTCCGACAACAGCCGGCTTTCGCCCATCAGCGCGATCAGAAGCTCCACATGGCGGGCCACCGAATAGGCGGCGGCGCCGGTGATGCGGTTGTGCTCGGCCTCGGCTTCGGCCAGCAACAGCGCCTCCATCGCCCTGGCCGGGCTGGGCGGGCTCAGCACCTTCATCAGCCGCTTGAGGTCGCGGCTGCGGTTGTAATCGGCCAGCCCGAACCGCGCCGCCCGGATCAGCAGCCGCGGCCGGCGCAGGGCCTTGAGCCGCTCAAGCGGGCTTTCGGGCTGGCTGTCGGCGCGAAATGTGGTCTGCATCCTGGTCATGGGAACCTCCTTGATCTGATTCCCCATACCGAAACACAACCTGAGGGGGTGTTGCGCAAATCGGCCCGGCAGCGTACGGCGGCTTTCATCTTTGTTGTGAAATTGGAAACAAATATGGGTAATGGCTGGAGAAATTAACTTTTCGGTAACTTTTGCTGTGGATAAGTTCACATATGGTTAACAACCGCAGGTTGCGCATCGGGGGTTTCGACCGACGCGCCCGACATGGATGGGGGAAGTGATGGAACGCGCGGCTTCTTGTGTGATGCGCCCGGCAGAGATGCCGGGCTGGGTGCCCGACGATGTGCGCCTCTATCTTGATCACGTGGAGGGCGGGCAGACCATTCGCGCGCTGGCGCGCAGCAGCGGTGTTCATGCCTCGACTGTCCTCAGAAAGGTCCGAAAAACCGAATCCCGCCGTGACGACCCCCTGGTTGACAAGGTTCTGATCCATCTGGGCAGGCTGGTTCGGGTCAGGGGCGACGGACACGGCGCATTGCAGGAGCTGCCGGACCCGATGACTGACCCCATGAACGATCTGCCGATTGACGAGCAAACCCTGACCCGCGATGCCACCCGCATCCTGCGCGCGCTGATGCGCAAGGGCGCGGTGCTGGCGGTGGTGCCCGAGGTGGAAACCGCGGTGGTGGTGGAGGAAACCGAGGATGGCCGCCCGCACCAGACCGCCACGGTCAGCCGCAAGGTGGCCGAGGCCATGGCGCTGCAACAATGGATTGCCTGCACCCCCGGCGGCCGGGTGGCGCGCTATTACATCACCGCCAAGGGGCGCGGCGCGCTCAACCGGCTCCTGGCCGAGGCCGAATCGGCCAGGGCCGCCGGGGCGGACGAGGCGCCGGCCGGGTTTGGCCGTGCCGGGGTGGTGGAACTGGGCCGTGGCAAGAAGCGCCGCGCGGCCGGGGCGGATACGCCGCTCAACGTGCTGGCCCGGCGCCGCGACAAGGCGGGACGGCCCTATCTTTCCCCGGAACTGGTGCGGGCGGGCGAGCGGCTGCGCATGGATTTCGAGATCGTGATGCTCGAGGGCCTGCCCGGCTCGAACTGGAACGCGATCATGGCGGCAGGGGGGCAGTCCGGCCCCGGCCGCGCCCCCGACCAGCGCCATATCGACGCCCGCCGGCGCCTGCAGGCGGCCATGAAATTCCTGGGCCCGGAACTGGGCGAGATCGCGCTTCTGACCTGCTGCCACGAGAAGGGCATGGAAAGCACGGAAAAGGAGCTGGGCATGCCGGCGCGGTCGGGGAAATATGTGCTGCGAATCGCCCTGAACATGCTGGCGCGGCATTACCAGGGGCAGGCGGGCAGCGACCCGGACATGATCTACTGAAGCGCCCGGCCGATCCGGGGCCTCCGGCGGGAGTATTTGGGGAAAGATGAAAGGGCGGGGGCAGGGCCTAGGCTCGAGACTCAATCAACTCCACCACAGGATGACGGCGGCGATAGCGATTGCTGACATGA
>CAZPDV010000201.1:0-4300 GCA_964585355.1 uncultured Aliiroseovarius sp. | reverse complement strand
GAGTAGAGGTCAGCATGAGCCCCCCGGGTTTCAGCAGGTTCTGGCACGAGATGAGGAATTCCAGTGGATCGGCCACATGTTCGACAATCTCCATCGCCAACACCACGTCAAACTGTTCCCCGGCTGCCTCAATCGCTTCGGCAGTGGAATGTCGATAGTCTATTTCCAGCCCCACCTGCGCTGCATGGAGCGCCGCAACCGGAATGTTGCCCTCGGCAGCATCCGCGCCGACCACTTCGGCGCCAAGCCGGGCCATCGGCTCGCTCAGCAATCCGCCGCCACAGCCGATATCCAGCAGTCGCAGCCCTGCGAAAGGTGCCGAGACTTCTCGTTCACGGCCAAAATGCGCAGCAATCTCACGGGCGATGAATTCCAGACGAACCGGGTTCATCATGTGCAGCGGCTTGAACTTGCCCTCCGGGTCCCACCATTCGGCGGCCATTGCCTCGAACTTGGCGACTTCGGCGGGGTCGATACTGGTTTGCATTGCGCTCTCTTTTCACATGGCGATTGGCGTTTGGCCGTTATATAGGTCAGATATGGACAGAGCGTCAGAGAAAAACAGAGTCGGCGGCAAACTTTATCCGCCCCTGAAGCCCTACAGCCAGCAAATGCTGGATGTGGGCGATGGTCATTTGGTGTATATGGAGGAATGCGGCAACCCCGATGGCATCCCTGTCGTGGTGTTCCATGGCGGCCCCGGTGGCGGCACCAGTCCAGCCATGCGTCGGTTTTTCGATCCCAAGGCCTACCGCATCATCTTGTTTGACCAGCGTGGTTGTGGTCGCTCCACCCCGCATGCCTTGGTGCGAGACAACACCACGTGGCACCTGATCAACGATATCGAGTATATCCGTGAAAGCCTGCATATTGACCGCTGGATTGTATTTGGCGGCTCGTGGGGGGCGACTCTGGCGCTCATCTACGCCCAGACCCACCCGCGCGCCGTCGCTTATCTGGCACTGCGCGGTGTTTTTCTGGCAACCAAAAGCGAACTCGACTGGTTCTATGGCGGTGGTGCCGGCAAGTTCTTTCCTGAACTGTGGGAACGTTTCACCCGCATCGTCCCCGAAGATGAACAGAACGATTTCATCAAGGCCTATAACAAACGCCTCTTCTCTCGTGACAAGGCCGAACAGGCGTTGTTTGCCAAAGCCTGGGCCGGGTGGGAAAACGCGCTCGCCTCGATCGACAATCCCGGCCAGCCCATCGACACCCCGGCCGAATACGCCCTGGCTTTTGCCAAGTTGGAAAACCATTATTTCAGCCATGGTGCATTCCTTGATCGCGACGGGCAAATCCTGGCCGACATGTTCAAGATCGCCCATATTCCCGGCAGCATCGTCCAGGGGCGCCAGGACATGATCTGCCCCCCGGTTTCCGCCTACAGCCTGCATAAACGCTGGCCTTCAAGCGAGCTAAAAATGGTCCATAAAGCCGGCCACGCCCTGTCCGAACCAGGCATCGCGCGTGAACTGGTGCGGGTCATGGACAAGCTCGCCCGGCAGAGGGAAACCCTGGGAGTGTAGCCATGCGCGCAATCGCCACCTTCTGGAACCGCGCCGCCAAGCGATACGCCGCATCGGAAATCAAGGATGTTGAATCGCACGAGCGGCGCATGCAGGCGATTGAGGCACGGCTCGGCCCGGACATGCGCGTACTCGACATGGCCAGCGGCTCGGGCGCGCTTGCGGTGCGGCTGGCGCCCCTGGTGCGCAAGGTGGACGCGCTGGACATCTCGCCGAAAATGGTTGAAATCGCCCGTCAGCGTGCGCGCGACGCCAAGGTGTTCAACACCCGCTTTACCTGCGCGGCGATCGAGGATCTGACCCCGCCGGATTTTCAGTATGACGCGGTAATGGCCATGTCGATCCTGCATCTGCTCGACGATTGGCGCGGAGCGATTACCAAGGCGCATGCCCTTCTCCGGCCCGGCGGCGTGTTCATCTCCAACACCCATTGTATCGAGGGCGAAAGGAGGCGGTTGAAGTTCTTTGTTCGCATAGGCGTACCGCTGGGCCTCATGCCCAACCTGCAGGTTTTCGACAAAGATACCTTCCTTACCGCTATCCGCGACGCCGGGTTCACTATCGAGCAGGAATGGCAAAAAGAGCCGAAAAAGCCGGTTTTCGTCATGGCCCGAAAGCCGGGGTAGCACTTGCGCCTTGCATCTCCTGCCAATCCCCCCTATATCCCCCTCAACAGCGGCGCTTCGGCTTCCACCCCCGAGGCTCCACCGGAAAGTTTCACGGGCCGCGCGCCCGTTTTTTTGTGTCTGTAACCATGACAGGAAGCACCGTGACCAACCTGATCGCCAAGACCTCGATCGACATGCGCCTGGCCGACATCGTGCGGCCGGTGGTCGAGGGTATGGGCTTTGAACTGGTGCGCCTGCGCCTGATGGGCGGCAATACGCCGACCCTGCAGGTCATGGTCGAGCGGCCCGAGGGCGGCATCGAGGTGGATGAATGCGCCCGCATCTCGACCGAGCTTTCGGCGGTGCTGGATGTGGAAGACCCGATCGAGGACAATTACACGCTCGAGGTCTCCAGCCCCGGCATCGACCGGCCGCTGACCCGGCTGGGGGATTTCGCGCGCTGGGAGGGCTATGTGGCCAAGCTGGAAACCGGCGAGCTGATCGACGGGCGCAAGCGGTTCAAGGGTGTGCTCGAGGGGGTCGAGGGCGACGAGGTGCTGATCGCCATCGAGGACCAGGGCAAGCCGGTCACCATCGGCCTGAAATTCGACTGGCTGGCCGAGGCCAGGCTGGTCCTGACCGACGAGCTGATCGCCGAGGCCCTGCGCACGCGCAAGGCCGGGCCGGTGGACGAGACCAAATTCGACGATGTAGTAACCGAAAACGGTTCCGAGGAGGACTGATATGTCAATCACTTCTGCAAACCAGCTTGAGCTGCTCCAGACCGCCGCCGCCGTGGCGCGCGAAAAGATGATCGACCCCGAGCTGGTCATTGAAGCGATGGAAGAGAGCCTCGCCCGCGCCGCGAAAAGCCGCTATGGCGCCGAGATGGACATTCGCGTGTCGATCGACCGCAAGACCGGGCGCGCCACCTTCACCCGGGTGCGCACCGTGGTCGCGGATGACGAGCTTGAAAATTATCAGGCGGAAATGACCGTTGAGCAGGCCCGGCAATACATGGACGACCCCAAGGTGGGCGATACCTTTGTCGAGGAAGTGCCGCCGGTGGAAATGGGCCGCATCGCCGCGCAAAGCGCCAAGCAGGTGATCCTGCAAAAGGTTCGCGAAGCCGAGCGCGACCGCCAGTACGAGGAATTCAAGGACCGGGTCGGCACCATCATCAACGGCCAGGTCAAGCGCGAGGAATACGGCAACGTCATCGTCGATGTCGGCGTGGGCGAGGCGATCCTGCGCCGCAACGAAAAGATCGGCCGCGAAAGCTATCGCCCCAACGACCGGATCCGCGCCTATGTCAAGGACGTGCGCCGCGAACAGCGTGGCCCGCAGATCTTCCTCAGCCGCGTCGCGCCCGAGTTCATGGCCGAGCTCTTCAAGATGGAAGTGCCTGAAATATATGACGGAATTATCGAGATCAAGGCGGTCGCCCGCGACCCCGGCTCGCGCGCTAAAATCGCGGTCATCAGCTATGACAACTCGATCGACCCGGTGGGCGCCTGTGTCGGCATGCGCGGTTCGCGCGTGCAGGCGGTGGTGAATGAACTCCAGGGTGAAAAGATCGACATCATCCCGTGGAACGAGGACATCCCGACCTTCCTGGTGAACGCGCTGCAGCCGGCCGAGGTTTCGAAGGTGGTGTTTGACGAGGATGCCGAGCGGGTCGAGGTGGTGGTGCCCGACGAGCAGCTTTCGCTGGCGATCGGTCGGCGCGGGCAGAACGTGCGCCTTGCCAGCCAGCTGACCGGGCTGGACATCGACATCCTTACCGAAGAAGAGGAAAGCGCCCGCCGCCAGGCCGAATTTGCCGAGCGCACCAAGCTGTTTATGGAAAGCCTCGATCTGGACGAATTCTTTGCCCAGCTCCTGGTTGCCGAGGGCTTTTCCAGCCTCGAAGAGGTCGCCTATGTCGATCTGGACGAGCTTCTGGTGATCGACGGGGTTGACGAGGAAACCGCGCAGGAGCTTCAGGCCCGCGCCCGCGATGTGCTCGAGGCGCGCAACAAGAAGGCGCTGGAACATGCGCGCGAACTGGGGGTCGAGGACAGCCTGGTGAACTTCGAGGGGCTCACCCCCCAGATGATCGAGGCCCTGGCCGAGGATGGCATCAAGACGCTGGAAGATTTCGCAACCTGCGCCGATTGGGAA
>CAZPDV010000200.1:0-4302 GCA_964585355.1 uncultured Aliiroseovarius sp. | reverse complement strand
TAGGCCTTCTTGAACGGTGCCATGCCGGCGCGGGCCAGTTCATCGGCGCGTTCGTTTTCGGCGTGGCCGGCGTGGCCCTTGACCCATTTCCAGGCCACATCGTGGCGCGCCTGCGCCGCGTCCAGCCGCTGCCACAAATCGGCATTCTTGACCGGCTTTTTCGCCGCCGTCTTCCAGCCGTTGCGCTTCCAGCCATGCAGCCACTGGGTGATTCCGTTCTTCACATAGGCGCTGTCGGTGACGATGGTGATGGTCGAGGGCCGGGTCAGGGCCTCGAGCGCGTGGATCGCGGCCAGAAGCTCCATGCGGTTGTTGGTGGTCTCGGCCTCGCCACCCTTCAGACTGCGCTCGCGCAAGAGCCGGCCGCCCTCGCGTGCCTGCAGCAGCACCCCCCAGCCGCCGGGGCCGGGATTGCCCGAGCAGGCCCCGTCGGTATAGGCCACCAGCTCAGCCATGGGCGCGAATCAATATGTAAGGGGCGACATCGCCGGCCAGCCCCGGCCCCTCGCCATGCCGGCGCGCGGTGATGGTGAAACCCGCCTCAAGCAGTTCCTGCTCCAGCTCCTCCTCGCCCCAATAGGCATAAAACCGGCCCAGCCGGTCGGTGGCCTCGCCCTGGCCCAGCTTCATCCCCAGATGCAACAGCCCGCCGGGGATCAGCGCGCGCTTGATCCGGCGCAACTGGCCGGGCAGGGCGGCGCGCGGCAGGTGCAGCAGGCTGAAATTGGCCCAGATCCCGTGATAGATAGTATCGGCCTCAAGTGCGTCGAACATGGCCTGGCGGGCGGCAACGCCGGGCCGGGCGGCAGCGCGCGCCACCATCTCGGCGGCGCCGTCCCAGGCTTCGACCACAAAGCCCCTTGCGGCAAACCATTCCGCATATTGCCCCGGCCCGCAGCCAAGATCCAGAAGCCGCGCCCCCGCCGGTAGCAACCCGGCAAAGGCCTGCATCTCGGGCAGTTCATGCAGGGTCTCGCTCATCCGCGCATAGTCCTCGGCGCGGGCGTCATAGACGGCCAGGGTGCTTTCGATCTGCATCAGCGAAGCTCCATCGGCACCTTGAACGAGACGTTTTCCTTTGCCGTTTCAATGACTTCTGTGGTCAGGTCATAATGTTGGGCAAAGGCGTCCATTACCTCGTCGATCAACACCTGCGGCGCCGAGGCCCCCGCGGTCAGCCCGACCGCGCTGACCCCTTCCAGCGCCCGCCAGTCAATATCGGCGGCCCGTTCCACCAGCTGCGCATAGGCGCAGCCGCCGGCGCGCGCCACCTCGACCAGGCGCCGCGAGTTGGAGCTGTTCGGCGCGCCGATCACCAGCAGCGCCTGCACCCTGGGCGCAATCGCCTTGACCGCCGCCTGCCGGTTGGTGGTGGCATAGCAGATATCTTCCTTGTGCGGCCCGACAATGCCGGGAAACCGCGCCTTGAGGGCGGCGACAATGGCGGCGGTGTCGTCGATGGAAAGGGTGGTCTGGGTGATATAGGCAAGCCGCTCGGGGTCGCGCGGGGTCAGCCGGGCCACGTCGGCCTCGTTTTCCACCAGCAGCACCTCGCCCTCGGGCAATTGCCCCATGGTGCCAATGGTTTCCGGGTGGCCCCTGTGGCCGATCATCACCATCTGCAGGCCCGCTTCGGCATGGCGCTGGGCCTCGATATGCACCTTGGAAACCAGCGGGCAGGTAGCATCCACATAGACCATGCGCCGCCGCTCGGCCTCGGCCGGAACCGACCTGGCCACCCCATGCGCCGAAAACACCACCGGCCGGTCGTCGGGCACTTCGTCCAGCTCCTCGACAAACACCGCGCCCTGGCGCTTGAGCCCGTCCACCACATATTTGTTATGCACGATCTCGTGGCGCACATAGACCGGCGCGCCCCATTTTTCCAGCGCCAGTTCGACGATCTTGATGGCACGATCGACCCCGGCGCAGAACCCGCGCGGGGCGGCAAGATAGAGGGTGAGAGGCGCTTTCGACATGCGCCGGGGCTTAGCATCCACCCGCCGCCGGGTCCAGCCGCAAAGCCGCCCGCGCGCCCCATTAGGCATTTGCTAACCAGGCTGGGCAAGGCTTGCAGCACACGGACAAAGGAGCCCCAGATGCTGCGTTATCTCTATGCCGACCAACTCGCCCGCTTCCCCCGGCTTGCCGAAAGCATGTTCCAGGACCGCGCCCGACAGTTTCACGACCGGCTGGGTTGGGATGTGCATGTGGATGCCAATGGCCATGAGCGCGATGAATACGACGCCGAAAATCCGCTTTACGTGATCTGGGAGCGGCCCGATGGCAGCCATGGCGGCTCCATGCGGTTTCTGCCCACCACCGGGCCGACCATGGTCAATGACCACTTTGCCCACCTGACCGGCGGCGGCCTGATTCAAAGCCCGCTGATCTGGGAATGCACAAGGTTCTGCCTGTCGCCGGGGGCCGACAGCCGCGCCACCGCCGCCCTGGCGCTGGGGGCAGGAGAGCTGATGGAAGCCTTTCAGATCAAGCACTTCGTCGGGGTGTTCGACATGAAGATGCGGCGCATATACCGGCTGATGGGGCTTGAGCCCGAGGTGATCGGCGAGGCCGGCGAGGGCCGCGCGCGCATCGGCGTCGGCCTGTGGTCGATGGACCGGGCGGCGTTCCGGCCGATGTTGGCAAAGCTGGGCATCCGTCGCGAGGTCTCGCGCGGTTGGCTGCGCTATGCGCTCTATGGCACGCCGTCGCCGGCCCGCGCGCCGCTCCTGCGCGCCAGCGCCTGAGCCCGCTCGCACCGCTTGCCGGGGCGGGCCTTTGCCCCTAGTCTCGCGCCATGCAGGCAAGCCCCATCACATATTCCGACGACCAGGCCGAGGCCCATGACCGCGTGGCCGAGCTGCTGCGCGGCGCCGGGGTCGATATCGAGGCCGCGCGCCTCACCCCCATGGCCGAGGGCAAGGGCCAGGTGCTGGCGGTGGTGGGCAAGGCGGGCTCGGGCAAGACCCTGCTGCTGGCCGAACTCTACAAGGCGCTGGAGGAGGCCGGCGTCGAGGTGGTCTCGGGCGATTGGGAGAGCCGCGCGCGCAAGGACAAGCGCACCCTTGCCATCCTGGCGCCGACCAACAAGGCGGCCTCGGTGCTGCGCGCCCGCGGCGTGCCGGCAACCACGATCCACCGCATCCTCTACACCCCGGTCTATGACCCGGAATATGAAAAACTGGCCGAGTGGCTGGCCGAAGGCGGCACCGGCACCCGGCCCACGGTGGAAGGGCTGACCGAAGCAGCGCAGGACCGGGCGCTGGAATTCTTCAAGCAGACCAGATCGGTGTTCGGGGCGCTGGCCACGGCGGGGCTGCGGGGGTCGGATTTCATCACCGGCTGGAAGCGGCGCGACGACCCGCTGGATATCGGTTTTGTCGATGAAAGCTCGATGCTGGACGAACGCGCGCTTGACGACCTGCGCGAGATATTTCCCACCCTGGTGCTGTTTGGCGACCCGGCCCAGCTTGCCCCGGTGGGCCAGTCCGGCGAGATGGTGTTTGACAGGCTGGGCGCAGAGCGCAAGCTGGTCCTGCACCGGGTCCACCGGCAGGCGCAGGACAATCCGATCCTTGATCTTGCCCATGCGCTTTCGGATGAAAACCTTGATTTTCAGGGGTTTGAGCGGCTGGTGGCGGAAGCAGCCCAGCGCGATGAGCGGGTGGTGATGGCGCCGCGCGTGGATGCCGACATGATGGCGCGCAGCCCGGTCCTGGTCTGGCGCAACAAGACCCGCATCCGCCTGATCCACGCCTTTCGCGCCGCCCATGAGGCCCCGGAATTCGAACTTTTGCCGGGCGAGCCGCTGATCTGCGACGGCATCGAGCTGCCGGTCCGGCATCGCAAGAAGCGTATCGACCTCGAGGCGCGCGGCCTGATCAAGGGCGCGCAATGCGTCTATCTCGGCCCCGGCCGCAAACCGGGATTTTCCCGCCTGTTCGTCATGGCCGCCGAAGAGCCCCAGGTCTCGGCCGCCTCGATCATCAAGATCGAACGCCCCGATCAGGAAGAGCCGTTCATCCCCGCTGCCGCCCGCATGGGGGCGGCCTTTCTGCACGGGGCCGCGGTGACGGTGCACAAGGCCCAGGGCAGCCAGTGGCCCGAGGTTCAGGTCTTTGCCCCGGACCTGTCGGCCGCCGCCTGGGCCGGGCGGGTCGAGGCCGGGGTGCCGCTGTGGAAGCGGCTGGCCTATGTCGCCATCACCCGTGCCGAGCACCGCCTGCACTGGGTCACCCGCGCCGCCCTTGCCCGGCCCCGCAGCCCCCTTGGCACTGACGATCTCGGCGCTGCGCCACC